>NZ_JBSGDD010000014.1:0-103148 GCF_053602195.1 Kitasatospora sp. NPDC004531
GTGCGGGGCGCGCCGAGCAGCCGCTGCTCGGTCGGGGCGACCTGCGGGCCGCGGGCCAGCGGGCCGTAGGCGGTGCGGCGCAGGCCGAGCTCGTTCCACAGTTCTTCGGCGAGCAGGTGCAGGGGCCTGCCGAGCAGGGCGGGCAGCAGCAGGCCGAGCAGGATGAAGCCGCGGTCGATGTAGCGGTGCCGGCTGCCGGGCGGGCTGACCAGCGGCTCCGCGCACAGGTGCTCGGCCAGCGGGCGGCCGGTGTGCTCGTAGCGGGCCAGGCCGGTCTGCGGGAGCAGGCCGGAGGTGTGGGTGAGCAGCTGCCGGGCGGTCAACTCCCCGCCTGGCGAGGGGAGTTCGGGAAGCCGTTCGCGCAGTGGGGCGTCCAGGTCGAGCCGGCCGGTGCGGACGGCGGCGCCGACCAGCGGCCAGGCGGCGAGCACCTTGGTGAGCGACGCCAGGTCGTACCGGGTGTGCGGGCCGGGCCGGGCGTCGCCGCACTCGGGCGCGACCAGGCCGTGTCCGACGGTGGCCCGCCCGGCGCCGGCCTGGCCGACGGTCAGCACTCCGCCGGGGAACATCCCGTCGTCCACCAGTTCGGCGAGGGCGGCGCCGAGCGCGTCGGCGGTGGCGGTGGTCCAGGCGTTATGCACGGTGTCCCTCTCGTCCGAGCCGGTGTTCTTCTCGGATTGTCACCGCGCCCGGGGGTGCCCGCCAGGGGCCGCCCGTGCCGTTCGTCAGGTGCTCCGGGCGGCCAGTGCGTCGAGGGCGGCCAGGGCCCGGTCGGCGTCGTCGGCGGGGACGAACAGGTGGTCGTGGTGGAAGCCGGCCACCACGTTGCAGCTGATGCCCTGCTCGGCGAGCGCCGTCGCGACGGCGGCGGTGAGGCCGACGGCGTCCAGCGCGGAGTGCACCCGCAGCGTGATCCAGGCGGCGGTGAACGCGTGCGGCAGGCCGAGCGACTCGGCCTCCTGCTCCGCGACCACGAAGGTCACGCCTTCGGGCTCGGCCACCGTGACGACCGGCCGCAACCCGGCGGGCACCCGCCCGGGGAGCGTGCAGTACACATAGCGGCCCGGATTGAGGACGGGACTCAACCCGGACAGCAGCTGTCGAAGATCGCGTTCGCCTGCCATGGCCAGCACCGTAGTGGCTCCACCCACCCGCGCAGAACCCCTGCGGCCGCGTGTCGAGGATGGCCCGGAGTTTCGGCCGGGCCGCCCCGGCAGGCCCCGGAGGGCACTTCGGCCACCTGCTCCCCGGGTGTCCCGGTGGTCGCATGCAGCCGACAACTCCCTTTTCCTGCAACGCACTTGGTTAATCCTTGGCGTGCGTGGTACCACCTTTGTGGTGAGCTCCGTCACGTGTCGCACCCTGTGCCGCAGCCGGTGCTCTCCAAGGGGGGCAGAGATGACCACGGACCCGGACGACAAGGCGGCCAAGCACGGGAAGGCCGTGCCGCCGATGAGACCCACCTTCGCGCCAGCCGACCCACCGCCCGCCCCGCCGCCGGTTCCGCAGGCCAAGGTCCCACAGGCCAAGGGCGTCGCGGGGCCGTCGTCGAGCACCTGGGCGGCGCCGCCGTACCGGGCCCCGGTCGGTCGGACCCCGACCGGCCAGAGCCCGACCGGCCGGACCTCGCCGTCGGCGACGGACGCCACCCGCTACCTCTGCGTCGCCGTCCAGCTGAACAGCGACCTGTCCGCGCGGGCCGTCGACTCCGTCCTGAAGGAGCCGTATCGCGCCGTCGCGTTCTCGCCCGGGGTCGACCTGGCCTGTGTGCTGCGGTACGCGCTGGCCGCGCGGACCCGGCAGGCCACCGTCCAGGTCCTGCTCGCGCTCGTCGCGATCGGCGTGCTGGCGTCGCTCGTCTTCCAGCCCTTCCCGGACAGCTCGGAGACCGTCCTCCCGGTGCCGCTGCCGCCGCTCGTCCTCCCGCTGCTGCTGGCGGCCTGGGCGATCGTGCTGGCCGAGCGGCTGCTCACCTTCTACGGAGTGCTGCGGGCCAAGCTGAGCCGGGACAACTTCGACCCGGACGCGGCTCCCCGGGCCAACCCGGACGACGAGAGGGTGCTGCAGCACGTCGCCGCACCGGGCCGGCAGGGGAACGTGTCCATCTTCGCGGGCTACGACCCGTTCCTCGGCTACGGCGGGCTCGCCAACCCGTGGAACTTCGCCATCGCCGTGGACCGGCCCGACGAGCAGTCCGACCACGTCGTGCCGTTCACCGTCCGGGAGTTGACCACCGAGATCACCGGCGCGCTCCAGGCGCTCGGACTGCCCGGCGTGGCGGTGTCCGAGCGGGTCTTCGTGAACGGTGCCGACCTCGCCCAGCGCCTGGACCCGGCGCTCCGCCGGCTGCTCCTTCCCCGCCCCGACGACCGGCCGCAGACCGAACTGCGCCAGGCCGTGGTCGACAAGCTGTGGGAGAGCGGCTCGGAGCCGGCCCGCCCCTACCTGGTCGCCACCGTCTCCGGGTGGAACGGCGAGCTGGTGGCGGGCTTCGTGGTCCGCTTCTCGCTGAGCGCGGCCCGGGACCTGCTCTTCGTCGAGGGCGGCAGCACCCTGCTCCCGCCGTTCCAGCGGCGCTACCACCAGGTCGACCACCTGCTCGACCGCCCCACCTGGTGGCAGCTGCTCGCCCTCCTCAACGCCTCGGCCCTCGCGGTGCCGGGCCGGCTGCTCAGCAGCCCGTTCCTGGCGTACGGGCTGCTGTTCGGCGGCGCGGCCGACCGGCAGAAGAAGAAGGAGCAGCTGCGGCAGATCACGCTCGGGGCGTTCAACCACGGCGCCGAGCTGAGCCTGCGGGAGCTGGCGGCCGAGACCTCGTTCCACCGGTACTTCCAGCAGGTCGACAGCCAGATGTACACCAAGATCGTCGAGCGGCGCGTCCTGGACACCCTCACCGACTTCCTCGCCGACCGGCAGGTGGACGTCTCCGAGCTCCGGGAGCGCCAGAGCGTGATCTACAACGGGGGCGTGTTCGCCTCCGGCAACGCCAAGGTCAGCTTCGTCAACTCCGCGGTGGCCGCCGGCGCGGGCAGCAGGCTCGCGCGCCTGGCCGGCCGTGCCGCGGACGGGATGAGAAAGGAAGGCCGATGACCGAGGACCGGCACATCACCGGCGGTCTCCACATCAGCGGCAACGCCCAGGTCACCATCAGCGGCGGCGCGATCGCGGCGGGCCAGGACTCCTCCGCCACGATCCACGCCCCGGCGGTGGACGAGGAAGCCGTCGCCCGCCGGGTGCTCGCCCTCGTCGAGCAGCTGCGGCAGAGCCAGGACCCGGCCGCGGTCCGGACGGCGGACGAGCTCGAACAGGTGGTGGCGGGGCCCACCAGGCGCTGGGACCAGGTCCTGCGGTTCCTTGCCCGGGCCGGCCGGGGCGTGGCCGCGACCACCGCGGTGGCCACCGAGATCCAGGGGCTGGAGCAGGCCGTCACGGCCCTGCTCTCCTAGCCGGCAACACCGTAGAAGTTCGGATACCAGGCGCCGCTCGGGCGCCGCGAGGGGGACGCAATGGCCGAGATCAAGGGTGTACTGCTGCCGGCCTACGTGCTGGCGGACGAGTCAGCGTCGATGGGCCCGTACCTGGACGAGCTGTCGGACGGCCTGGTCTCGCTCTGCGAGGGGCTGCGGGCGGAGCCGATGATCGCCGCGAAGCTGCGGCTCGCGGTGCTCGGGTTCTCCGACGACGTGCAGGTCCGGCTCGCGGTCGCCGACATGCGCACCGAGACCAGCCTGCCCGAGGTGGTGATCCGCGGGTCCACCCGCTACCGGGCGGTCTTCGACGACCTGCTGCAGCGCATCCCCACCGATGTGCAGTGGCTCCGCGGCCAGGGGTACCGGGTGCACCGCCCGGTGGTGTTCTTCCTCAGCGACGGCCAGCCGACCGACGGCAACGCCTGGCGGCGGCCGCACGCCGAGCTGGTCGACCGGGCCCGCACCCCCACCGCCCCCAACATCATCGCCTGCGGCATCGGCAGCGCCGAGGCCCGGACCATGCTGGAGGTCGCGACCCGGCCGGAGTTCGCGTTCGTGGCCGTGCCGGGGGCCGACATCGGCCGGGCCATCGCGGAGTTCTTCCACTCGCTCACGGCGAGCCTGGTCGCCTCCGGCCACGCGCTGAACTCCGCCGACCCGCGGCTCGTCGTCAACCGGCCGGACCAGTTCACCCTGGCCATCGACGAGGTCGGCCTGTGAGCCCGAACGGCGTCGAGGTCCCGCCGTGGCGGCGGATCGCGGTGGGCACCCCCGGCGTCGCGTTCGAGGCCCGGCCGCCCGGCGAGGAGGCCTTCGACGTGCCGGACGCCGAGTGCGACGGCTGGTCGACGGAGGCCCTCACGCTGCGGCTGGCGTCGGTGCGGGGCGCCCAGCACCGCTACTACGGCAAGCCGCGCCAGGACGCCGCCCGCGCCGTGCCGCACCGGCCGAGCGGCGCCGTCGTGTTCGCCGTCGCGGACGGCGTCTCCAGCGCCGCCCGGGCCGAGCAGGGCGCCGCCGAGGCGTGCCGGGCCGCGCTGGACCGGATCCTGCTCCAACTCGCCTGGAGCCCGGCCTCGTTGGACCTCCGCGACGTCGCCCTGCACGCCGCCGAACGGCTGCGGCGGCTGGCCGGCGTGCGGCTCAACAAGGCCGAGCCCGACCCGGCCGAGGTCGCGGCGCTGTACGCGACCACGCTGGTCACCGGCGTGGTCCGCCCCCACCCGGAGGGGCCGGTGGTCGAGCTGTGCCGGATCGGGGACTCGGGCGCCTGGCTGCTCGACGGCCGGCAGGCTGCCTACCGGCCGGTCTTCCCGTCGAAGACCGGCTCGGACACCCTGCTGGTCTCCAACGAGGTCAGGGCGCTGCCCGCGGTGCCCGCCGCGGTCGAACAGGTCACCGGGCGCCTCGCGCCCGACCAGGTGCTGCTGATCGGCACCGACGGCTTCGGCGACCCGCTCGGCGACGGCGACGGCCTGGTCGGCGCCCTGTTCGCCGACCAACTCGCCACGCCCCCGGCCCCGTTGTGGCTCGCGCACGTGCTGGACTTCGACCGGGAGACCTTCGACGACGACCGGACGCTGCTGGCCGTCTGGCGGCGAAGCCCCGCCGCGCCGCGATGAGCCCCGACGCCGGAAGGGCCGTCGACCGGGGAGCCCTGGTGCTGGACGGCCGCCTCGGGCAGGGCGGGCAGGGCGTCGTCCACCGGGTCGCCAACCGCAGGATCAACCGGGCCGCGGAGGACGGCGGTTGGGAGGTCGTCTACAAGGAGTACGCGCCCGACCTGCTGCCCGAGCTCGACGCCGCCGTGCTGACCGCGATGGTGGACCTGCGCGGCGAGCTGAGCGCCCACGAGGGCCGCTGGCTGTTCGAGAAGACCGCCTGGCCGGCGGCCGTGGTCCGGGTGGAGGGCCGGGTCGGCGGATTCCTCATGCGGGCCGCCCCGGACCGCTTCCGGTTCGACTTCCGCAGCCTGGGCGGGGCGGGCGCCACCCGCCGGCTGGCGAACCTGGAGTTCCTGCTCAACAGCGACGCGTACGCCACCGGGATCGGACTCGCCGTCGGGGACCGGGACCGCCTGCTGCTGCTGGCCGACCTCGCGGCGACGCTCGGCCGGCTGCACCGCATCGGCATCGGCGTCGGGGACCTGTCGCCGAAGAACCTGCTGTTCGCCGCCGCGGACCCGCCCGAGTGCTTCCTCATCGACTGCGACGCGATGCGGCTGCGCGGCGCCAGCGTCCTGCCGCAGGCCGAGACCCCGGACTGGCAGCTCCCGGAGGGCGAGGAGAAGGCCACCCCGGCCGGCGACGTCCACAAACTCGGGCTGCTCGCGGTCCGCCTGATCGCCCGCGACCAGATCACCACCGACCCCACCGCGCTGGCCGCGCTCGACCCCGGCCTCGGCGGGCTCGCCCGGCGGAGCCTCGACGCCGACCCGGCCCGCCGGCCGTCGCCGGGCGAGTGGGAGGAGCACCTGCGGGCGGTCGCCCCGACCGTTCCGCTTCCCGCCCCCGCCACCGCCGTCGCAGCGGATGACGACGAGGCGGACGACGGGCCGTCGAAGCCGTCGAAGCCGTCGAGCAGTGCGGGCCCGATTCTCGCCGCCGTCCTGGTGGCGGCGCTGCTGCTCCTGGTGTACCTGGTCAACCGGCCCTCCGACCCCGTCCGCTCCGCCGAGCCGACCGCCACCGCGAGCCGCTCGTCGACCCCCTCCCCGACGCCGTCCTCGACACCGTCCCCGACCCCCGAGCGCACCACCCGCCCGCCCTCGCCGACGGTCACCACCCCCACGTTCGACCCCAGGTCGCTCGACAGCGGGCAGACCGACCGGACGCCGCTGAGCGTGGACGCGCTGCTGCCCCGCTCCTTCACCGACTCCAAGGGCGTGACGTACACCCTGACCAGCGGCGGCGCGAAGGGCTGCACCGACGGCACCTCGGGAAAGGCCTCGTCCGTGCTGCGCGCGGCCGACTGCGACCAGGCGATGATCGGGACGTACGGCGACTCCCAGGGCCGGGTGCTGGTGATGGTGACGGTGATCCCGCTGGCGGACGCGCAGACCGCCAAGGACGCCTACGACGCGCTCGACGACGCCTACACCACGGACTGGGGCCTGTGGTGCCCGAAGGAAGGCCCCGGCTCCGAGCCCTGCGCCAGCACCGACGCGACCATCCGCCGGGCCGCCCAGAGCGGCTACCGCAAGCAGTACCACCGCTACCTGATGTCCTCCCGGGCGCTGTACGCCAACCTGACCACCGACTCCAGCGCCGAGGAGTGGACGGCGACGGCCGCCGAAGGAGCGGTCGACGGGGCCGGGCCGCAGAACTGGTTCGGCAATCGCTGACAGCGGGGGCGGACGGTTCCCGCCGACTCCTGGGCCGGGACCGCTGCACCGGTGACACGGTCACACAGGCAGCGCCGGCCCGTGGACGACGAGCCGGTTCTGCTCGCCGTCGAAGGTCGAAGCCAGGATGAGGGCTTCCTCCCGGTGCCCTTCGAACAGGCCCCGCCGGTCGACGTGCACGACCAGGCGGTCGTGGCCGTCGATCACCTCGGAGATGCCCCGGGTCTCGATCGTGTCCGACCACGCGTTCAGATTCCGGCCGAACCACGTCGGCAGCCCGCAGGGCCCGCTCACCGCGTCCCAGAAGTCGTTCAGTGTCTCGATCCGCCGACCGCGCAGGTCAACGATCAGCTCGCTGTTCATCACCACCACTGTATGTGCCCCTCGACCGACTGGACGTCGACCTTGACGGGCGGTAGTGGTTGTCGAACGACAGTTACCGATATATCGTCGAGTTATCGAGATGCTTCGACGATCGGGGTGTCCGACAATCAAGGGGAGTGGCACATGCGCTTCGAGAAGCGCCGTGGTGAAGAGCGTCGGGGCCGTTGGGCGGAGGCCCCGGGCGGTGAGGGCGAGGAGTTCGGGATGCGGGCGGCGTTCGGGCCGTTCGGGGTGCCGGGGCGGCCGATGCCGCCGTTCGGGCCGCGCGGGCGGGGGTTCGGCGGGCACGGGATGCGGGGGCACGGTGGTGGTCGGCGCGGCGGGCGGGCGCGGCGGGGCGATGTGCGGGCCTCGCTGCTCGCGCTGCTGCGGGAGCGGCCGATGCACGGCTACGAGATGATCACCGAGATCGGCGAGCGCACCGGCGGGGTCTGGCGGCCCAGCCCGGGCTCGGTGTACCCGACGCTCCAGCTGCTGGAGGAGGAGGGGCTGATCAGGGCCGACGAGGAGTCCGGCAAGAAGCTGTTCGAGCTGACCGAGCAGGGCCGGGCCGAGGCCGAGCAGGGCCCGGAGTCGCCGTGGGACGAGGCCGGCCGGCGGGACGAGTGGGAGGCCGTGCAGGAGGTCGGCGCCGCGCTGGCGGCGGTGGAGCACGCGGTGCGCCAGGTGATGATGACCGGCACCGAGGAGCAGCGCGCCAAGGGCCTGGTGGTGCTGGCCGAGGCGAAGAAGAAGCTGTACCTGATCCTGGCCGAGGAGGCCTGAGCGGCCCGTCAGCCGCTGGCGGCGTCGTCGTACTCGTAGCGCCAGCGGAACCGGCCCTTGGCGTTGTACTCCTTGGCGCGCCGGTAGACCAGCGTGGTCGCGGGGGTGTCGCCGTGCGCGGGCACGGGCACCCGGTAGACCTTCGGCACGGAGTGCAGCGGGCTGAGCAGGATCGGCAGGACCCGGCCGTCCAGCGGGCCCCCGAGGAATGCGGTGTCGGCGCTCTTCACCGCTCCAGGGTAGGCGCACGGGCGGGATGCCCGGCGTGGGCGGGTGTGTCCGCCGCCCGGCGGCGAGTGTGACGCGGACGGCACCGCGGGCGGTCATGCGCGGGCCTCCGGGAGCCTTATCCTGCTACGTACGCCCCCGGGGGTTGCCCCGGGTCCGCGGGCCCGTACGGGCCGGGTGGGGCGCGCCGAGGTGCGCCCGTCCGCCGAGCGCGACTCTCGAACTCCGTACCCGTCCCCGGACGTCGGCCGGCCGGAGAACCCGGCACCGGTCGACGGCAGACGCCCCCCGCGCGTGGTGCACCGATTCGGGAAGCAGCGAGCGGCCGCGTGCGTTGGCGTCGTTTGTTGCGTCGGTGGCCGTGCCGTACCTGGCACGGCAGCTCAGCAGGTGCGGAAGGGGCCAGATGGAAGCCAGCAGCAGGTGGACGTCCTGGTGGCGGCGGGACCGGAAGCAGGACGACCCGGGCGCCGGAGGGGACGCGGCTGTGAAGCTGGACCTGCTGCTGGGGGCGGTCCGGGCGGGGTTCCCGGTGGCGCCGGCGGCGCACCCGGCCGGGTACCGGTGTTCGTGCGACCGGGTCGGCTGTCCGGCGCCGGCCCAGCATCCGGTCTCGTTCGCCTGGCAGTCCCAGGCCACCACCGACGCCGAGCAGTTGGCGCACTGGCTGACGCGCGACCCGGAGGCGAACTTCGTCACGGCGACGGGCCGCGCGCACGACGTGCTGGACGTGCCGGCCGAGGCCGGGGTGCTGGCGCTGCGGCGGCTGGACGCGCTCGGCGTGGGCGGTCCGGTGGCGGCGGTCGGCGGCGACCGGTACCTGTTCTTCACCGCCACCCGCGGCACCCCGCAGGACGAGGACGAGTGGTGGCCCAGCGCGCTGGACGCCACCCCCGAGACGGTCTCCGAGCACCCGGGGCTGCGCTGGCACTGCCGCGGCTCGTACACGCTCGTCCCGCCGGCCGCGCTGACCGACGGCTCCCGGGTGCGCTGGCTGCGCGGCCCGGACCAGCCGCTGCCGGACCCGCTGCGGGTGCTGGACGTGCTGACCGACGCGTGCACCGAGGTCGGCGCGGTCGCCGAGGAGCAGTGGCTGATCGGCTGAGCCGGAGAGCGGAGCAGGAACGATAAAGCGGCCCGTCACCCCTGCGGGGGAGGCGGGCCGCTTCCGTCGCCGGTCACGGCAGGGTGAGGATCTCCGCGCCGTCGGCGGTGACCACCAGGGTGTGCTCGAACTGGGCGGTGCGCCTGCGGTCCTTGGTGACCACCGTCCAGCCGTCCGGCCAGATGTCGTAGTCGTAGCTGCCCAGGGTGAGCATCGGCTCGATGGTGAAGGTCATGCCCGGCTTGATCACCTGGGTGGCCCGCTCGCTGTCGTAGTGCGGGACGATCAGGCCGGAGTGGAACGAGGTGTTGATGCCGTGGCCGGTGAAGTCGCGGACCACGCCGTAGCCGAACCGCTTGGCGTAGGACTCGATGACCCGCCCGATCACGTTGATCTGCCGTCCGGGCTTGACCGCCCTGATCGCCCGGTCGAGGGATTCCCGGGTGCGCTCCACCAGCAGCCGGGACTCCTCGTCCACGTCGCCGCACAGGTAGGTGGCGTTCAGGTCGCCGTGCACCCCGTGGATGTACGCGGTGGCGTCGATGTTGACGATGTCGCCGTCCTGCAGCACGGTCGAGTCCGGGATGCCGTGGCAGATCACCTCGTTGATCGAGGTGCAGATCGACTTCGGGAAGCCCCGGTAGCCGAGGTCGGACGGGTAGGCGCCGTGGTCGCACATGTACTCGTGGGCGACGGCGTCGAGCGCGTCGGTGGTGACGCCGGGGGCGATCAGCTTGGCAGCCTCCGCCATCGCCTGCGCCGCGATCCGGCCGGCGATCCGCATCTTCTCGACGGTCTCCGCGGTCTGCACCTCGGGGCCGGTGTACGGCGTCGGCGCGGGCTTGCCGACGTACTCCGGACGCGCGATGTGCGCCGGGACCTTGCGGGTGGGGGACTGCGTGCCGGGTACCAGAGCCATGACCGCGAGTGTAACGGCCGCCATCCGTCCGCCCCGGGCCGTGTGCGCGGCCGGGCCACCGGGAATGATCACCACTGACCGCCGCGGCCGCCGCCGCGGGGTCCACCAGGACGGGAGACGAGACGATGGCGTTCGGTCGCGGCAAGCCCACCGGGAAGCCGGGGGAGTGGTTCTACTGCATCAAGCACGGCAAGGTCGAGGAGGGCCCCGAGTGCCCGGCCAAGGACCGGCTCGGCCCGTACGCCACCCGCGAGGAGGCCGCGCGCGCCCTGGAGACCGCCGCCGAGCGCAACGAGGAGTGGAAGCAGGACCCGCGCTGGAACGACGAGGCGCCCGGGGCCTGACGCCCCCTCACACCTCGGCGGCCGCGGCCGCCTCGGCCTGCTGCTTCTCGTGCTGCGCCCGCACCGCCAGTACGTGCGGATCGGTGCGGGAGTCCCAGGCCAGCAGCTTCGGGATGGACGCCGTCAGGGCCAGCACGCCCAGCACGCACATCACGCCGCCCGTCCAGATCGAGGCCCGGGTGCCGACCAGCGCGGCCATGCCGCCGGCCCGGACCTGGCCGAGCTGCGGGCCGACCGAGTACGACAGCAGCTCCACCCCGGCGAGGCGGCCGCGCAGCTCGTCGGGGATGGACTGGTTCCAGATCGTCGACCGGGCGACGCCGCTGATCTGGTCGGCCGCGCCCGCCAGCGCCAGGCACAGCAGCACCAGCCAGACGTTCCCGGCCAGGCCGGCCAGCGCCATCGAGCCGCCCCAGCCGAGCGCCGCGAACAGCAGCATCCGCCCGTGCCGGTGGACCCGCGACAGCCAGCCGCCGGTCGCCGACACCAGCAGCGCGCCGACCGCCGTCGCCGCGTACAGCAGGCCCAGCGCCCACTCGGCGTCCAGCGAGTCCGCCAGGAACGGGAAGACCGCGACCGGGAAGGCGAACAGCATCGCCACCGTGTCGATCGCGTAGGTGCCCAGCAGGTCCTTGCGGCTCCACGCGTAGGCCAGGCCCTGCCCGAGGCTGCGCAGCGAGGGCCGGTCGGCGCTCTCGGCGGGCGGGATCGGACGCATCCGGGCGATCAGCGCCAGCGACACCAGGAACGTCAGCACGTCCAGCGCGTAGGCGCTGCGCGCCCCGGCCACCGCGACGACCACGCCCGCCAGCGCCGGGCCGGCCACCGAGGCGGCGTTGCGGTACAGCGAGACGAGGGTGAACGCGGCGGGCAGCTGGTCGTGCGCCACCACCCGGGGGAACATCGAGTCCAGCGCCGGGCGCTGGATGCCGTCCAGCGCCGCGGTCAGCGCCCCCACCAGGTAGATCGGCCACAGCATCGGGTGCGGCAGCAGCGAGTTGGCCAGCAGCAGCACCGCCATCAGCGTCAGCCCCGCCTCGCTGAGCAGCACCAGGCGGCGGCGGTCCAGGGCGTCCGCCAGCGCCCCGCCCCACAGGCCGAACACCACCAGCGGCACCAGCTCGAAGGCGCCGGCCAGGCCGACCGCGAGGGTCGAGTCGGTCAGCTGCTTGATCTGGATCGGCACCGCGATGTACGTGAGGAAGCTGCCGAACGCGGTGACGCACCCCGACGTCCAGAGCAGCCGGAACTCCCGGGAGGCGCGCCAGGGCGTCAGATCCGGGATCAACTTGCGCACGAAGCGGGCAGCAGCGGTCACATGACCGGATGCTGACGGAGCGGGACGGATCGGGGCAAGCGATTTTTCCGCCGCCCCGTCACCAGCGCACCACCGGCGAGGCGGCCAGCCGCTCCGCCAGCCGGGCCAGCCGGGAGCGCGGCGGCACCGTCGAGGTGGCCGAGCTGACCAGGTGCTGCACCAGCTCGAACGGCTCGGGCTCGACGTCGGGCACGGTCAGCCGCTCGTGCGCCAGCGCCGTCAGCTCGGGGTCGCCGTCGTCCAGGGTGAGCAGCACCGCGCCGGCCCGGCGGGCGCCGTCCAGCCGCTCCAGCAGGGGCGCGTCGGCGGGCGCGGGGGCGACCAGCAGCACCGTCGCGCCGCCCCGCGCCTCTTCGAGCCGGGGCAGTCCGCACGCCAGATGGCCCGGCGCGCCGGCCGGGACGGTGTGCCGCACCAGGGTCGGGACGAGCTCCGGCACACCGCTGTACGCGGCCTCGTCGCTCAGGTGCGCGGCCAGGTGCCAGGGCTCGTAGCGCGGGGTGCCGACCAGCAGCAGGCCGCTGGCGCTGCGCCTGGTCACCGAGCCGCGCAGCGCGGCGGCGAAGGCGCCCGCTCGTTCGGGCCAGCCGGTGCCGGCCAGCGACTGCCGGAGTGCGGAAACTCTCACCGCGTCCATGCGCGACAGCATGCTGGCCGGGCGCGGCGTTTGGCAGGATCTTCCGCATGACGCAACCCGATTCAGTGAACCCGACGGCCGGCCCGGGCCGTGAACTGCCCGACGTCTCCGACCTCGTGGTAGGAGTCCTCGGCGGCACCGGCCCCCAGGGCCGCGGCCTCGCCTACCGGCTCGCCAGGGCGGGCCAGCAGGTGGTGATCGGCTCCCGCAGCGCCGAGCGCGCCGAGGACTGCGCCACGCAGCTCGGCCTGGGCATCCGCGGCGCCGACAACGCGCGCTGCGCCCGGGAGAGCGACGTGGTGATCGTCGCGGTGCCGTGGGACGGCCACGCCGAGACGCTGACCGCGCTGCGCGCCGAACTCGCCGGGAAGATCGTGGTGGACTGCGTCAACCCGCTGGGCTTCGACAAGCAGGGCGCCTACGCGCTGCCCGTCCCGGAGGGCTCGGCCGCCCAGCAGGCCGCCGCGCTGCTGCCGGACTCCACCGTCACCGCGGCCTTCCACCACCTGTCGGCGGTGCTGCTCCAGGACGAGTCGCTGGAGACCATCGACACCGACGTGATGGTGCTCGGCGAGGACCGCGCCGCCACCGACACCGTGCAGGCGCTGGCCGGCCGGATCCCCGGCATGCGCGGCGTCTTCGCCGGGCGGCTGCGCAACGCCCACCAGGTGGAGGGGCTGGTGGCCAATCTGATCTCGGTCAACCGCCGCTACAAGGCGCACGCCGGCCTGCGGATCACCGACGTGTGACCGCCCGCGCCGCGGTGTGACCGACGCCGCGGCGCGCTCCGGCCACCCCCGGCCGGAGCGGGGTGTTCGGTCGGCGAGAATGGCGGGGCCACACCGCGCCCGCCCGAGGAGTCCCGTCATGCCCCGCAACGCCCTGTACGCCGTGATCGTCCTGGTCCTGGCGGTGGCCGCCGCCGTGGTCTCGTTCGTCCAGGGCAACTGGCTCGGCGTGGTGTGGGTGCTGATGGCCGGGGTGGCCAGCAACATCGCCTGGTACTACCTGCGCAAGGACCGCGCCACCCGGGCCGCCGCCCAGCAGGCGCGGTAGCCGCGCCCCGGGCTCAGTCGGTCGTCCAGAAGGTGAACATCTTGTGGCCCATCCCGGCGAGCCACGGGTCGGCGCCGAACAGGTCGAAGACCGAGGCGGTGAGGTCGAACAGCCACGCGCCGACCTGGCTCTGCCACACCAGCGCGAACAGCAGCAGCATGCCGTAGGGCGCGTACGGGGCGACCGCCCGGCGGACCTTGTACGACAGCCAGGGCTCGACGATGCCGTAGCCGTCCAGGCCGGGCACCGGCAGCAGGTTCAGGATCGCCGCCGTCACCTGCAGGTAGCCGAGGAAGGCCAGCGCGGCGGGCAGCGGGGAGAAGTACTGCTCCTGCCCGTCGTAGTGGGCCGGCACGTCCGGGTTGTCGAACCAGCCCTGGCCGACCGCCACCAGCAGCAGGACGCCGAACACCGCGTTCACCAGCGGGCCGGCCGCCGAGATCAGGCTGTGCTTGAGCCGGCCGGAGATCCGGTCCCGCTCGATGTACACCGCGCCGCCGGGCAGGCCGATGCCGCCCATCAGCACGAACACCACCGGCAGCACGAAACTCAGCACCACGTGCCCGTACTTGAGCGGGTTCAGCGTCAGGTAGCCCTTGGTGCCGACCGTGATGTCGCCGCCCGCCAGCGCGGTGCGGGCGTGCGCGAACTCGTGCAGGCACAGCGACACCATCCAGCCCGCCACCACGAACAGGAATATCCCGAGCCGGTCGTTGCCCCAGCCGGTGGCCAGCGCGACGCCGGACGCGAGGAAGGCGGCGGCCAGCGCCAGGAAGATCGGGCTGACCCGGCTCTCCGCGCTGCGCTGGCCGGTACTGGCGTAGGTCATGGCGAGGGGCTCCGGAACTGGGGGTGGGGCGGACGTCCGATCATGCCGGGTGCCCGGCGCACCGGACAAGCGGCCCCGGATGAACGGACGGCGGCGGCCGGTCGTTCCGCACGGACGTACGCCCGGGGTTCCGCGCGTCCCCCAGAATGGGCGGGTGCATTACGGCATCCTCGGCACCACCACCGCCCACCACGACGACGGCACCCCGGTCGCGCTCGGCGGCGCCCGGCTGCGCGCCCTGCTGGCCGCGCTCGCGCTGCGCCAGGGCCGGCCCGTCCCGGCCGAACTGCTCGCCGACGAGGTGTGGGCCGAGGAACCGCCGCAGGACGCCGCCGCCGCGCTGCAGACCCTGGTCGGCCGGCTGCGCCGCACCGTCGGCCGGGCCGAGATCGGCTCCGGACCGGCCGGCTACTGGCTGACCGGCCCGCACACCGACGTCGCCGAGTTCCAGCGGCTGGCCGCCGACGGCGCCCGCGCCCTCACCGACGGCGACCCGGCCGCCGCCGCCGACCGGCTCACCGCCGCCCTCGCCCTGTGGCGCGGCCCCGCGCTCGCCGACCTGCCCGACCGCACCGCCCCCGCCGCCCGCCTGGAGGCCCAGCGCGAAGAGGCCCGCCGGCACCGGCTGAACGCCCAGCTCGCCCTCGGCCGGGCCGCCGAGGTCGCCGCCGAACTCGCCGAACTCTGCCGCGACCACCCCCTCGACGAACAGCTCCACGCGCTGCGCCTGCGCGCCCTGCGCGCGGCCGGCCGCACCGCCGAGGCGCTCGCCCGCTACGAGGAGGTCCGGCGCACCCTCGCCGAGCAGCTCGGCACCGACCCCGGCCCCGAACTGCGCGCCCTGCACCGCGAGTTGCTCACCACCGCGCCCGAACCCGCAGCCCCGCCCGCCACCGCCCCCGCGCCGGGCAACCTGCGCCCCGGCCGCACCAGCTTCGTCGGCCGCGAGGACGAACTCGCCACCGTCGCCCGGGCGTTGACCGCCGGACGGCTCACCACCCTGACCGGGCCCGGCGGCTCCGGCAAGACCCGGCTGTCCGTCGAGGCCGGCCGCCGCGAACAGGACGCCGCCCGCTGGCCCGGCGGCATCTGGCAGATCGAACTCGCCCCGCTGGAGGACCCGGCCGCCGTCCCCGACGCCGTCGCCGCCGCGCTCGGCCTGCGGGAGACCGTCCTGCACACCGGCGGCACCGTCGCCGAAGCCATCGAGGGCGGCCGCAAGGACCCGGCCTCCCGACTGGTCGACCACCTCGGCCGCCGCCGCGTCCTGCTGCTGCTCGACAACTGCGAGCACGTCGTCCAGGCCGCCGCCGACCTCGCCGACCGGCTGCTCGCCGACTGCCCCGGCGTCACCGTCCTCGCCACCAGCCGCGAACCGCTCGGCGTCCCCGGCGAGACCGTGCTGCCCGTCGAACCGCTGCCCGACCCGACCGCGCTGCGCCTGCTCGCCGAACGCGGCGCCGCCGCCCGCCCCGGCTTCCGCACCGACCAGGACCCGGAGGCCTGCGCCGAACTCTGCCGCCGCCTCGACGGACTGCCGCTGGCCATCGAACTCGCCGCCGCCCGGCTGCGCGGCCTCACCCCGCGCCAGCTCGCCGACCGCCTCGACTCCCGGTTCGCGCTGCTCACCGCCGGCTCCCGCACCCTGCTGCCCCGCCAGCAGACCCTGCGCGCCGTGGTCGACTGGTCCTGGGACCTGCTCGGGCCGCGCGAGCGCGCCGTGCTGCGCCGGCTGGCGGTGTTCGCCGGCGGCTGCACCCTGGAGTCCGCCGAGGCCGTGGTCGCGGACGCCGAGGTGCCCCGCGAGGAGGTCGCCGACCTGCTGCTCTCGCTGGTCGACAAGTCCCTGCTGGTGGCCGGGCTCGGCGACCGGCCCCGCTACTGGATGCTGGAGACCATCCACGAGTACGCCGCCGAACGCCTCGCCGAAGCGGCCGAACCCGAGGTCGGCCACCGCCACACCGCCCACTACCGCGAACTCAGCCGCACCGCCTACCTGAACCTGCACGGACCCGGGCAGCTCGACGAACTCGCCCGCCTCGACCGCGAACAGGAGAACGTCCGCGCCGCGCTGCGCCGGGCCGTCGACACCGGCCAGGAGCAGGAGGGCCTGGCGCTGGTCCTGTCGATGGCCGGCTACTGGATGCTGCGCGACTACCGCACCGAGTCCGGGAGTTGGTTCCAGGCGGTCGCCGCGCTCGGCCCCGACCCGTACGCGGACGACGCCCCGCCGCCCGTCCCGCTCACCGGCGGCCCGCTGGACGGACCGCTGCCGATGCCGCCCGCGCTGCTCGACGAGGCCCGCCGCCAGCTCGGCCTGCTCCGGCTGATCAGCCGGTTCTCCGGCGACATGAGCCTGCTCGACAGCTCGGGCGCGCTGCACACCGCCGAACGCATCCTGGCCACCTACACCCCCGACCTGCCGCAGTCCTACCGGCAGCCGGTGCTCGCCCGGGTCTTCACCGTCTTCCTCACCGGCGAGATGCGGCGCACCCGCGAGGTGATGGACGACGCGGTGGCCGGCGCCCGGGTGCACGGCGGCCCGCTCGACCTGGCCTTCGCCCTGCAACTGCGGGCCCGGCTGCTCAACGACCTGGCCGGCTCGCTCGACCAGGCGATCGCCGACAGCGAGGAGGCGCTGGCCCTCTACACCGCGGCGGGCGACCGCTGGGGCATGTCCGACGCGCTCTCCGGCAAGGCCGAGAACGCCACCAAGTCCGGCGACACCGCCCAGGCCGAGGAGGCGTTCCGGCAGGCCATCGAGCTCTCCGTCCAGCTCGGCGCCCACCAGGAGGTCCCGATGCTGCGGGCCCGCCTCGGCGAGGTGCTGGCCGACCGCGACCCGGAGGCCGGCGAGCGGATGGTCCGCGAGGCGGTCGCCGACGCGGCCGAGGACCGCTCCGACGCCGAGGGCGCCCGGATATACGGGCGGATGGTGCTGTGCCACCTGTCCGTGCAACGCGGCGAGTACGCCGAGGCGCTGGCCGTGCTCGACGAACTGGGCACCACCCACGGCCGGCGCGGCCCGGTGCCCTCGGTGTTCGCCGGCGTCGTCGGCTGCATCCGCGGCTGGGTGGTCGCCCGCGCCGGCGACCCGGTGGCCGGACTGGAGCTGATGCGGGTCGGACGCCGCGAGATGACCGGCGTCGAAGGCGGCGCCACCATCTTCGTCGAGCACATGGCGATGATGCTGATGACCCCGGTGGCGGCCGGCCTGATCGAGTACGCCCGCGCCTTCGGCGAACCCGCCGCCGCCCGCCGCGCCGTCGAACTGCTCGGCGCCCACGAGGCCATCAGCGGCATGCCCGGCTCGTTCATGGAACGCTCCGAGCACGCCCGCTGCACCGCCGAGGCCCGCGAACTGCTCGGCCCCGACGACTTCCTGGCCGCGCACCGGCAGGGCGAACGACTCACGCTGGGTGAGGCGTCCGCCCTGCTGAACGAACCCTTGGCGTTCTGAGCGGCGGCGGCCGGACTCACGTGCGCTTGCGGAACCGGGCCACCGCCAGCGGCGCCGTCACCACGGTGATCGCCGCCGCCCAGATCAGCACCGTCACCACCGAGTTGCCCACCGGCTGGTCGTTGATCAGCGCCCGGCAGGCGTCGGCCAGCGCCGACAGCGGGTTGTGCTCGGTGAACGCCCGCAGCCAGCCCGGCATGGTGGACGGGTTCGCGAAGATCGAGCTGCCGAACTGCAGCGGCATCATCACCAGCATCGACATGCCCTGCACCGCCTGCGCGCTGCGCAGCGACATGCCCAGCAGCATCGACACCCACATCAGCGAGGAGCCGAACACCAGCGACAGGCCGACCGCCGCCAGCAGCTTCAGCGGGCCGCCGGCCACGTCCATGCCGAGCAGCATCGCGAAGCCGATCAGCACCGCGAAGGCCACCACGGCCCGCAGCGTCTCCGCGATCATCTTCGACAGCAGCACCGCAGAGCGGCCGATCGGCAGGGTGCGGAAGCGGTCCATCACGCCGGTCTGGAAGTCGGTGTTCAGGCCGGTGCCCAGCGCCATCGCCAGGTTCAGGCCGGTGGTGCCGAGCAGGCCCGGCACCATGTACTGCATGTACGTGTGCTGGTCGGCGGCCATCGCGCCGCCGAACACGTAGACGAACAGCACGATCATGATGACCGGCACCAGCAGCGCGTCCAGCATGGACTCCGGGTCGGCCTTGATCCGCATCAGGTTCCGGCGGGTCAGCGCCCCCAGGTGCCGCAGGCCGGCGCGCAGCCCGATCCGGGAGTCGTCCGCGCCCGGCGCCGCGGCGGGCGCGGTGGTCGGGGTCAGGGTGGCGGTGCTCATGCGACGGGCTCCTTCTCGCGGGCCGGGGCGGGGACGGACGGCTTGCCGGTGATGGACAGGAAGACCTCGTCCAGGCTCGGCAGCTTGGTGTCGATGCCGGCGATCCCGAACCCCCGGGTGCCCAGCACGCCGATCACGGTGGTCAGCCGGGCCTCGTCCGTGAGATGGACCGAGAGCAGGCCGGACTCCTCGGAGAACGTCGCCGGGATGCCGGCGTCCTGGAGCGCGCGGGCCATCTCCGGGAGCTCCGCCGGGCGCTGCGGGCGCACCTGCAGGCTCTGGCCGCCGACCTGGGTCTTCAGCTGCTCGATGCCGCCGTTGGCGATCACCCGGCCCTTGTCGATGACGGTCAGCGCGTCCGCGAGCTGCTCCGCCTCCTCCATGTACTGCGTGGTCAGCAGCACCGTCGAGCCCTCGCCGACCATCCGCTGCACCTCGTCCCACACCTCGTTGCGGGTCCGCGGGTCCAGGCCGGTGGTGGGCTCGTCCAGGTACAGCACCTTCGGGCGGCCGATCATCGACGCCGCGAGGTCGAGGCGGCGGCGCATGCCGCCGGAATAGCCCTTCGCGGGGCGCTTGGCGGCCTCGGTGAGCGAGAAGCGCTCCAGCAGTTCGGCGGCGCGGGCCTTGGCGTCCCTGGCGGAGAGGTCGAGCAGGCGGCCGATCAGGTAGAGGTTCTCGTAGCCGGACAGCAGCTCGTCCACCGAGGCGTACTGGCCGGTCAGGCCGATGGTGCGGCGCAGCTGCTTCGGCTGGCGGAGCACGTCGTACCCGCCGACGAACGCCGTGCCCGCGTCCGGCTTGATCAGCGTCGACAGCACCCGCACCAGCGTGGTCTTCCCGGCCCCGTTCGGCCCGAGCAGGCCCAGCACCGTCCCCTCGCGCACCGTCAGATCGACCCCGTCGAGGGCCTTCGTCTCCCCGTAGTGCTTCACGATGCCGTGGACCTCCACGGCGTTCCGTTCGATTCGCGTCATGGGAACACCGTGCCGGGGGCGGCTGTCACGCGACTGTCAGCCCGCTGTCACGGGCGCGACAGCCGACGGGCGCACCACCAGGGGCGCGGGGAACTGCGCGAAGCGGAAGGCACCCCACCGCAAAGATCGCGACGCAGGACAATGACCTGCACGTGATCGCGACCTTGCGGACGTGACTTGCGCTTGTCGCGCAGTTCCCCGCGCCCCTGTCGGTGCGCTCCCCGGTCTGCCCCCGCCCCTACAACGGCTGCGGCTCCAGGTCCCGGTTGCTGCGCTGCCACCCCCGCGCCGCGACCACCGACGGGTGGTCCTCGCCGAAGAGTTCGACCAGCGCCGCGACCGCCTGCATCCGCAGGTTCTCCGCCTCGCTGCGCCGCCCGGCCAGTCGCAGGGTGATGGCCAGGTTGGCCTGGCAGATCAGCGAGTCGGGGTGGTTGGCGCCGTAGCGGGCGACCAGGCCGTCCCACGCGGCGCGGGCCATCGCCTCGGCCTCGGCGAGTTCCCGGTTCTCGGCGAGCGCGTTGGCCAGGTTGATGCTGGCGTTGAGGGTGAACGGGTGCTCGGGGCCGAGCACCCGTGCGAGGCCCTCTGTCGCGCTGCGGCCGTGGGCGATGGCCCCGGCCACGTCGGAGGATCCGCGCAGGTAGATGGAGAGGTTGTTCTCGCAGGCGTAGGTGAAGGGGTGCTCGTCGCCGAACAGCCGCCGGTGGCCCTCGTAGGCGTCGGTGGCGATGTCCCTGGCGGTCTCCTTGTCGCCGGCGGCGCTGAGGTCCGCGGCGAGGTTGAGCCGGCAGGCGAGGGCGTCGGCGAAGTCGGGCCCGAACAGGTCGACGTAGCGTTCGTAGGTGCGTTCGGTGAGTTCGCGGGCCTCCGCGTACTTGCCGGCCCGGCGGAGCGAGACGGCGAGCGACTTGGCGTTGCGGAGTTCTTCCGGCAGGTCGGACTGGGTGAGGTCGGCGAAGGCCTCGGTGACTTCCCGCAGCAGGTCCACGGAGCCCTTGTAGTCGCCGAGTTCGCGCAGGTCGCGGGCGACGCTGGACTTGGTGCCGAGGGTGTAGGGGTGGTGCGAGCCGCGGACGGCGGAGTTGCGTTCGAAGGTGTCCTGGTCGAGTTCGAGGGCCTCGCGGCTGTTGCCGACCAGGCGGTGGTCGATGGCCAGGTTGTTGGCGACGGTGAGGGTGCGCGGGTCGTCCTCGCCGAAGAGTTCGACGAACTGGCTGTAGGTGTCGAGGTCGAGCGCCAGCGCCTCCTGGAAGCGGCTGAGGTAGCGCAGGTCGGCGGCCATCGAGTTGGCGGTCATCAGGGTGTACGGGTGGTGCTCGCCGAGCAGGTCGCGCTGGCCGGCGAGGGTGGCCTGGTCGAGTTCCAGGGCGTCGTTGTAGGCGCCCTGGGAGCGCAGCACGTTGGCGATCTGGAGGCGCAGGCTGAGGATCTGCCGCTGCCAGGTGCGCTTCTCGACCGGGTCGGCCTCGGTCTCGGAGCGGGCGGTCCAGACCTCGTCGAGCTGGCGGCCGAGTTGCAGGGCCTGGGAGAGGTCGACGCGCTTCCACAGGTAGCGGACGCGGTCGATGAGGAGTTCGCGGACTTCGCGCTCGTCGCAGTCCTGCGCGCGGGAGGGCGCGAGGTGCGGCCAGATCTTCTCCAGGGTGGGCCAGTTGGCGGGGTCGTCGGTGTCGCCGCGGGGCGGCCGGGCGTTGACCAGGATGCGGTGCACCTGGTGCGCGGCGATGTTGCGTTCGGCGTCGGTCATGCCGCTGCGGACGACGGCCTGGACGAGGCGGTGGACCTGGAAGGAGTCGGAGCCGGCGTCGGTCTTGGCGAGGGCGTAGCGGCTGACGGCGCGCAGCACCTTGCCGAGCAGGAAGGTGTCGGTGAGTTCCTCGTCGTACGGGTAGAGCGCGAGGCGCATCTGCTCGGAGAAGAAGAACTGCTTGAGCGAGATCGGCTCGGGGGCGAAGAACGCGCACAGTTCCAGCAGCCGGACGGCGGCGGGGGACTGTTCGCGCAGCCGGGTGATGGAGACGTTCCAGGTGAGGCCGACGGGCGTGGGGTAGTCGACGGGGGTCTCGCCGGCCGCCAGGACGCGGGTGGCCTCGGCCTTGAGCTGGCTGACGTAGGTGTCGACGGGAGTGCGGGTGGTCTCCAGCCAGGCGGCGGCGACCTCGACGGCCAGCGGGAGGTCGCCGACGGCCTCGGCGACCCGGTCGGCGTCGGCGCGGGCGAGGCCGCGGACCCGGCGGGTGAGGTGGTCGACGGACTCGGTGCGGTCGAAGACGTCGACGTTGAGCACGCCGGCCTGCCCGGACCAGCCCTGGTTGCGGGAGGTGACCAGGATGTGGCCGGGGCCGTCGGGGAAGAACCGGCGGATCTCGGCGGGCTCGTCGGCGTTGTCGAAGATCAGCAGCCAGTTCGCCGTGGGGTTGCCCTGGCGCAGCGCGTCGCGGGCGGCCTGGGCGGCCTCGTTGACGTTGTCGCCGACGCGCAGGCCCAGCCTGCTGGCGAGTTCGGCGAGGTCGACGACGACGTTCTCGCTCTGCTCGGCGTCGATCCACCACACCAGGTCGTAGTGCGACATGTAGCGGTGCGCGTACTCCAGCGCGACCTGGGTCTTGCCGACGCCGCCGAGGCCGTACAGGGTCTGCGGCGGCGGCAGCACGGCGGTGGTGCCGCCGGCGAGTTGGGCGCGCAGGTCGTCGAGGACCTTGACCCGGCCGGTGAACGAGTGGTTGCGCTGCGGGACTTCCCAGTAGGTGGGCTTGGTGCCGGGGAACCGGGGCGCGCCGGGGGTGCGTTCGGGCAGTTCGGTCTCGTTGCGGCCGAGGGCGCGCAGCAGCGTGGTGGCGGCGGCCTGTTCGTCGCGGCCGATCAGGTCGACCGGGTTGCGGCTGTTGTAGGGGGCGTTGAGGCGCACGTCGGACACCCGGACGGGGATCAGCTGCCGGCGGGCGCCGGCCGGGTCGGCGAGCACGGTGCGGTCCCACAGCGCCTGGGCCTGCGGCGACTGCAGGTAGGCGGCGGACAGCAGGGCGACGGTGCGGTACGCGGAGTCGATGCCGCGCCCGGTGGCCTCGCGCGGGTTGGCGCCGGCGCCGACGTCGCGCGGCACGACGCGGTATCCGGCGTCGGTGAGCAGCGCGGACACCCAGTCCGCCCAGGCCCGGTCCTCGGGGACGTAGCTGAGGTACAGGTCGGCGGGCGCGGTGGGGCGGCGGCGGGCGAAGCCGTCGAGGTGGCGCAGCCGCAGGTCCTCGGGCATGGGCGGCAGTCCGGCGACCCGGCCCTGGGTGATCTCCCGGGTGAGGCGTTCGTTGGCGGCCAGCATGGAGCCGGGCAGGCCGGGCTGGTCGCCGAACGGGGCGAGGATCTCCTCGTAGGCGTAGAACGGCCGGTAGGGGATCTCCACTCCGGCCCAGTAGCGAGCGAGGTCGCTCTCGGAGAACCCGGCGGGCAGCCCGGCGAACTTGATCCGGGCCAGTGCCCGGCCGGCGTCCGCCTTCTCCTTCTCGCCCTCGTCGATGCGCATCGGGACGGGCAGGATGCGGATGTCGCGGTCGCCGTAGCGGTCCTCGATGACCCGGGCGATCCGGGAGGCGCCGTCGATGGACTGGTCGCTGAGGGTGAAGCAGACCACCAGGTCGTCGGGCATCTCGACGGTGCAGATGTCGGCGGTGTCGGTGAGCCCGGTACGGCTGTCGATCAGCACGTAGTCGTACCGGCGCTTCATGTCGGCGCGCAGCGACTGGATGAAGCGGCGGCCCTCGTAGCGCTCGTACAGCAGGTCCCAGTCGAGCCGGGAGACCGAGTAGTCGCGGTTCTGCTGGCCGGCGGGGACGAGGTCGATCCGGCCGCTGCCGGGGAAGTGCGGCCAGGCGAGGGAGAGCGCGTGGGGGTGGATGCGGGCGAAGTCCTCGATCCACTCCGGGTCGCGGTCGATCGGCCGCCGGGCCTCTTCGAGGTAGTCGGCGAACAGGTCCATGATGCCGGTGGTGGCGGCGACCACCTCCGGGTTGAGGAACGGCCGGAAGAACTGGGCGAGGCCGGGCGCCTCCAGGTCCCAGTCGACGACCAGCACCCGGTAGCCGTTGGCGGCCAGTATCCAGGCGGTGTTGGCCAGCGCCATGGTCCGGCCGGTTCCGCCCTTGTACGAGTAGAAGGTGACGATCCGTCCGTGGCGGTTCTCCACGGTGGCGTCGCGGCGGCGCGCCTGGATCTGCGGGCCCTTCGCCGGCCTCTCGGTCATGACGTTCCCTCCCCCGGGCCCTTGGTGCCCGTTGTGTCCCGCACGCCGTGCCGCCGGACGGAGTCCCGACCGTCCGGCGTCCTGCTGGTGTCGTTCAGGGGCCGATACTGGGTCTGCGGTCGGCCGGCCCGTCGCCGGGCCGCTCGCGGTGCTGCTGTTCGTGGGCGGTGCAGGCGCGCATCACGGCGCGTTCCATCTCGCCGCGGAACTCCTCCAGGCTGCCGGGCGCGCCGCCCGGGCCTTCGTCGCGCAGGCTGGGTCGTTGGCGGGCGCCGCGGCTGACGGTCAGCACGCTGTCGCCGATCTCGTTGAGCATCCGTTCGTGGTCGCGGCTCTGCTGGTCGTCGCGGTTCCAGGGTTCGAGGATGGCCACCGAGCCGAGGTTGCGCCGGTCGAGCCGCCGCACCGCCTCGGCCCGCCGCCCGTCCAGGAACGCCCACCGGTCGACCAGCAGGACGCAGGGCGCGGAGGGCCGTTCACTGGTCAGCAGGTGTTCCGTCTCCTCCTCGAACTCCCTTACGGTGGGCTGGAATCCCATGCTGCGGGCGACGTCGGCGGCGTCCTGGGCGAGCGGCCGGCCGGAGTCCGGGCGGAACGGCTGCCAGTCGGTGCGCTGCTCGCCGTACCAGGCGGCGCTGCGGTTGGGCGGGAGTTCGGGCTGCCGGTAGGAGAACACCGAGATCCGCACGTTGTCGGCGCTCTCGGGCGGGTCGAAGGCGGACGGCTGCGACTCGAACTCCAGCACCTGGCCGGTCGGGATGACGGTCTGTTCGGCGACGTCCACGATGCGCTGGGCGAGGCGCCACACGGCGGTGTGGTACTGCGAGCTGTAGGTGGCGATCTTCATCAGCGCGTACAGGCCCTCGGCCGCGTAGTCCGGGCCGAAACTGTCGTGGTTGAACTGCAGTTCGCCGGCCACCCGGGGCAGCGGGTAGTGGTCCATCGGCACCCACAGCGCCGGGACTATGCCGGTCATCCGCTCGGTGGTGGGCCTGCGCTGGTAGACCGAGCGCCGGGTGAACAGGTGCCATTCGCGGCCGCAGGCCTCGGACTTGAAGTACCGCGGCGAGTACAGCGGCACGAACACCCGGCAGGTGGCCAGCTCCCGGGACAGCCGCTCGGCCCACTTCTGGCCCTGGTGCATGGAGCGGTCCATGAAGCCGATCGGATGCCCGGCGGGTGCGTCGGTGATCTGCAGGATCGCCTCGCACAGGTCCTGGTGCAGCTTCGCGACCCACAGGTTGGGGTCGGCCGCGCCCCGCGAGGCGACCCTCGGGGTGTGCGCGTAGCTGAGGAAGAAGTACGGCCGCGGTGTTTCCTTCCCCCGGACCGCTGGGCTGTTCACACGCGCCTCCCCCGAGCCCGCCTGTCACTGATTCCCCGAAAGGGACTCAAGTGTAGGAACGGCGAGGGCCCGAATGGAATAGGGCCTTGATCTGACGGATCTTCATATCGGCCTGTTCGGAAACCACTTGGCGGCGAAGTCGACCGCCTCGCGAATCGGCATCAGGAAGCAGGCGGCGTCCCCCACCGGGCCGCGCCGCAGCTCCGGCAGGCCCTGCTCCAGCTCGCGGCCCAGCAGCGGGAAGTGCGAGTCGTCCAGCCGGACGCCGGTGAACCGCTCCCACTTCCGCCCGCCGTCCGGGGTGCGCACCACGCAGCTGTACAGCTGCGTCGGAGCCTCGGGCTGCCAGTACTCCAGCAGGTGGAGCGGGGTGCAGCACCACACCGGGACGCCGATCATCAGGCAGCGCGCGCCGTCCCGGTACAGCCGGTGCGCGGGCGAGTGGGCGCCGAGATGGCTGGTCAGCGGATGGACGGCGGTCAACTCCCGGGCGGCGGGGCCGATCGCGGCGAACGAGGTCTGCGGGTGCGGGCTGCGCAGCGCGCCGGGCAGCAGCCTGACCTCCTCCGCGAGCCGCCCCATGGCGGGCGAGGCGGGGGTGGTCGCGGCGTCCCAGGCGGGCATCCGCTCGTGGTATCGCTCCAGCTCGGCGGGGGTGAGCCCGGCCGTGGCGGCCCGGTAGTACGGGGAGGTGCGGGAGTTCTCGGGCGTAGCGGTGTAGACGACCAGCGTGCCGTCCGCCCCGAGCGCCGCCATGAGCGCCTTCACCACCCCGCGCGCCCCCTCCGCGACCGGCCCGAGCGCCCGCAGCGAGGACTGCACCAGCAGCGTCTCGCCCTCCCGCACGCCCAGCGCCCGCAGGTCGTCGGCCAGTTGGCCCGCGGTGCGGGCGCCGCCGGTCGGCGCGGGCTCCGCGGCACCGGTGCGCGGGGCGGTGGCCCGCGCACCGACCGCGGTCACGGCCGGCCCGCCGCGTCCCGCCAGGCGGCCCGGCCGGCGACGACGGCCTCCTTCGCGGCCCGCTCGGTGGCCGCGCCGACCGGCACCGCCAGCGAGGGCTCCAGGGTCTGGCGCATGCCCTCGGCGAAGCGCATCCCGAGCGGGGTGAGCGAGCCGGAGTCCGCCAGCGTCACGATCGCGTCGGCGGTGTGCGCCCGCCAGGTGGCCAGCTGCAGGCGGGCGGTGGTGGCGGCGTCCCCCCGGATGCCGTCGAAGGCCCGCACCCGCGCGGCCCAGTACGCGGCCACCGCGAGGTGCGCGTAGGTGCCCTGCAGCAGCCCCTCCAGCGGGCGCGGGTCGGGCCGCCACGGCGCGTAGTACAGCTGCTGGTCGTCCCGGTCGTACAGGTCGTACTGGTCGAGCACCGCGCCGAGCTTGACGTGCTGGAACTCGTGCGCGAGCAGCAGCGCCAGCACCGGCGCGGTGGTCGGCCGGGCGATGCCGACCGCCCCGAACGCCTGCCGGGCGGCGGAGCTGATGTCGCGCCCGGCCGCCCCGGGAGCCAGCGGGGTGACGGTGCCCAGGCCCGCCGCCAGGCCCACCGCGTACTGCGGCAGGTCGCGGCCGAGCAGCTCCCAGGCCTCCCGCAACGCGCCCGCCCAGTCCAGGAATTCGCCCTCCGACAGGCGCTCCGCGACGGGCCACTGGTGGCTGTCGCGCTGCGGGTCGACGTCCTCCAGGGCCACCGTCCAGCCGGGCAGCGCGACCCGCCGGACGGGCTGCCACAGGTGGTCGCCGGGTCGGTCCCAGCGGACGGTGTGCTCCCCGCAGCGCAGCCCCTCGGCGTCGCCGCGCAGCACCGCCTCGGTGCGCCCGTCCAGCCGCAGCCGCCCGAGGGTCGGCAGGTGCAGCCAGCCGGAGCGGACCGGCAGCTGCAGTTCGAACTCCGTCCGGGCGCGGGCCGCGGCGGCGGCGGCCAGCTCGGCCAGCGTGCCGAGGTCGCCCCCCGGCTCACCGCCCAGGCTGCGCACCGCCCAGGCCCGGGTGTACGGGTGGGCGAGCACCGGGTTCAGCGCGCCGGGCGCGCGCAGGTCGGTCTCGACCAGCAGCTGCCAGGCCGGGCTGTTGCCGCTCGCCCCGACGGCGGTCACCAGCCGCCGGGAGAACCCCAGTTGGGTCTCGGCGAGGGCGCCGATCGCGGCCGGGCCGCCCAGCCCGCGGGCCAGTTCGGCGAGGTGTTCGTCGGACAGCGGCGCCCGGCCCTGGGCGGGCACGGCGGCGGTGGGCGAGACCCGGTCACGGATGGTGGTGATGAGCTTCAAGAGGTCCCCGCAGTACACGGACGGGTGGTCGAAGCCCCCGCCGGTTCGGTATCGGTGGGCGTACAGACCGCCGCCGCAGGACCTGACCACCGGGCAGGCGCGGCACTGCTCGGCGAGCCCGGCCAGGCCGGACTGCCGCTCCAGCATCCCCGGGTGCCGGGCGACCTGGTCCAGGCTGTGCGCGAACACGTCGAAGCCGGTGGCGGGCGCCCCGTCGTAGGCGGTCTTCAGGGAGTCGGCCTGCTCCAGCGTCCCGTCGGTCTCGATCACCACCAGGTCCGCCGGGTCCAGCCCGAGCGACTCGGTGAGGCTGGAGCGGCCCCGCAGCGTGCGGTGCACCGAGTCGAAGATCCGCACCGGCACCGGGCGGCCCTGCGCCGTCCAGTGCCGGTGGATCGTCAGCAGCCAGTCGGCGTACGGCGTCGGGCCCGCGCCCTCGGGACGCGCCGGGGGATTGTCCCAAGTGGCGTGCGGCAGCAGGAAGTCGATCCGCGGCGGCCGCTCGGCGACCAGCGCCTCGTACACCGCGATCGGGTCGTTGGCGACGTCGATGGTGCACAGCAGTCCGGCGTACAGGTGCCGGAACCGCGGCTCGCGGAGCAGGGCCAGCGCCGCCAGCACCTTGGCGTGGCTGGAGCGGCCGTCGGCGAAGTTCCGGTGCCGGTCGTTGGCGACGCGGTCGCCGTCCAGCGAGACGCCGACCTTGATGTCCTGCTCGACGAAGAGCTCGCAGAACCGGCGGTCCAGCAGCACGCCGTTGGTGTGGATCCGCAGATCGAGCGCGCAGCCCTCCGGCAGTGCGGCGCGCAGCAGTTCGGCGGCCCGGCGCAGTCTGGCCGGGCCGGCCAGCAGCGGTTCTCCGCCGTGCAGTACCACGTGCACGGCGGAGAGCCGGTGGGCCGCGGCATGCTCGCCGATCCGTCCGGCGGCCCGTTCCAGCACCTCGTCCGCGGCCGCCCTGGGGCGCCCGCGCCAGCTCGTGTCCGCGTGCTCGTACACGTAGCAGTGGTCGCAGGCCAGGTCACAGCGACTGTGGACCTTCAGCACGAATTGGCTGAACGGAACGGGAACGGACATGAGGAGCGAACCGGTTCGGCAGTACCCGCCCGATCAGATCGAGGACTGGAAGGCGGCCACCGCCACCTGTCGGGCTGCCGCGGCCGGCAGTACCCGCTCGATCTGTGCGGTGAGGTCTTCGGCATCCAGTGCGGCGAGGTCGGCCAGCGTGGCGTCCTCAAGAGCGACCTGGGCCCCGGTCAGGTCTTCGGCCGGGCCGGCGGCGAGTGCAGTGGTCATGGCGTCCTTCTTCACTGAGGCGTGCGGACTGGGGAAGCGCCGCAGCCAAGCGCAAGCCGAAGCCGCAGTGTCGTTCTCTGCGGCATGACACCGGGGTCAGCATAGCGCCGAAGTCTTCCCGCGCGACCCTGATCAAAAACCTCGGGTCACTCCTTTTCCCTTGAGTCACACGGAAGTTGACGGTACGCCAGAAAACCGCGAATCACCCGCTCAGCGGTACCGTCGCTCGCCTGTCCGTGCTAACGACCGAGACTCGAACTGACGTCGACCCCGCGGCTCACGGGCAGAGCCGCTCCACCCGCCACCCCTCGCCCTCGGCGACGAAGCGCAGGCGGTCGTGCAGCCGGTTCTCCCGGCCCTGCCAGAACTCGACGGTGCGGGGAACGACCCGGTAGCCGCCCCAGAACGGCGGGACGGGGACGCCCTCGCCCTCGGGGTAGCGGGCGGCGAGGTCGGCGTAGCGCTGTTCGAGGACCTCGCGGCCGGCCACCGGGCTGGACTGCTCGCTGGCCCAGGCGCCGAGCTGGGACCCGTGCGGCCGGGTGCGGAAGTAGGCGGCGGTCTCGTCCCGGCCGACCTTCTCGACCCGGCCGCCGATCACCACCTGGCGGGCCAGGCCGATCCAGGGGAAGAGCAGCGAGGCGTTGGGGTTGGCGGCGAGGTCGGCGCCCTTGCGGGAGCCGTAGTTGGTGAAGAAGACGAAGCCGCGCGGGTCGTAGCCCTTGAGCAGGACGGTGCGCGAGGAGGGCAGGCCCTCGGCGTCGGCGGTGGAGACGACCATCGCGTTGGGCTCGACCACGCCGGCCTCGACGGCCTCGTGGAACCAGCGGGCGAACTGCCGGAACGGGTCCTCGGCCAACTGCTCCTCGGACAGGCCCTCGTGCTGGTAATGCCTGCGCATCACGGTCAGGTCCGGCAGCGGCCGCTCCTCGGCCGGCGTGGACAGGGCGCTCGGGTGGCTGTGGCGTTCCGCGGTAGGCACGCCAACATCATCCCGTACGACAAGCGTCGAGCGCCGCTCCGTCCGCGCAAACACCGCGCAGCTGCCCCCGGGGCGCCGCACCACCCGGCTGTTTCGTCCGGTTTCCGCCGCAAGCACCCCGGAAAGTCCCCCGGCGATGCCCGGGCCCACGGGGGTTCGAGTGGCGCGTGGGGGAAACATCACCGTCGTGGTGTATGGCGCAATGCACTCCGTGCCTGCCACTCTGACACCGAGTGCCAACCACCATCGGTCACCGGCGTGCCGCCCCACCACGGCCGCGCGCCGTGTCGGATCACTGAAGGAGCCGTTCTACATGTCGGACTTCGTACCCGGCCTTGAGGGTGTCGTCGCCTTCGAGAGCGAGATCGCCGAACCCGACCGCGAGGGCGGCGCGCTGCGCTACCGCGGGGTGGACATCGAGGACCTGGTCGGTCAGGTCTCCTTCGGTCACGTCTGGGGCCTGCTGGTGGACGGCCGGTTCGCGCCGGGCCTGCCCGCCGCCGAGCCGTTCCCGATCCCGGTCCACTCCGGCGACATCCGGGTCGACGTGCAGTCGGCGCTCGCCATGCTCGCCCCGGTCTGGGGCCTCAAGCCGCTGCTGGACATCTCCGCCGAGCAGGCCCGCGACGACCTCGCCCGGGCCGCCGTGATGGCGCTGTCGTACGTGGCCCAGTCGGCCCGCGGCCAGGGCCTGCCGATGGTCCCGCAGCGGGAGATCGACAAGGCCGAGACCATCGTCGAGCGGTTCATGATCCGCTGGCGCGGCGAGCCGGACCCGAAGCACGTCAAGGCCGTCGACGCCTACTGGACGTCCGCCGCCGAGCACGGCATGAACGCCTCCACCTTCACCGCCCGGGTGATCGCCTCCACCGGCGCGGACGTCGCGGCCGCGCTGTCCGGCGCGGTCGGCGCGATGTCCGGCCCGCTGCACGGCGGCGCGCCGTCCCGGGTGCTCGGCATGATCGAGGAGATCGAGCGCACCGGCGACGCGGTCGGCTACGTGAAGAAGGCCCTGGACAAGGGCGAGCGCCTGATGGGCTTCGGCCACCGCGTCTACCGCGCCGAGGACCCGCGCGCCCGGGTGCTGCGCCGCACCGCCAAGGAGCTCGGCGCGCCGCGCTTCGAGATCGCCGAGGCGCTGGAGAAGGCCGCGCTGGAGGAGCTGCACAACCGCCGCCCCGACCGCGTGCTGGCCACCAACGTCGAGTTCTGGGCCGCCATCATGCTGGACTTCGCCGAGGTCCCGGCACACATGTTCACCTCGATGTTCACCTGCGCCCGCACCGCCGGCTGGTCGGCGCACATCCTGGAGCAGAAGCGCACCGGCCGGCTGGTCCGCCCGGCCGCCCGCTACATCGGCCCGGGCTCCCGCACCCCGCAGGAGATCGAGGGCTGGGACCAGATCGCCCGCTGACACCCGCACGGGTGAATCTCTGACGGGCCGTCAGCGCCCGTGACGCCGCCACCGGGCGCGCGCACCACCCCTGACCAGGGGCAGCGCGCGCTCCGGTGAGCGCTGTCCGGTTCCACGAAGATCACGTCTCAGCGGCCGGACGGGCCGTACGGCCGGGATATTCGGGGCGATAGGGTGCGGGTGTGGCTCAGATTCAGATCCCCGCCGACAATCTGCCCAACGACGGCCGCTTCGGCTGCGGCCCCTCCAAGGTGCGCCCCGAGGCCCTGAGTGCCCTCGCCGCCACCGGAACCTCCCTGCTGGGCACCTCCCACCGCCAGGCCCCGGTCAAGAACATCGTCAAGCGCGTCCGCCAGGGCGTCGCCGACCTGTTCTCGCTGCCCGAGGGCTACCAGGTCGTGCTCGGCAACGGCGGCTCCACCGCGTTCTGGGACATCGCCGCCTTCGGGCTGGTGCGCGAGAAGTCGCAGCACCTGAACTTCGGCGAGTTCTCCTCCAAGTTCGCCTCCTCCGTGCAGGCCGCCCCGTGGCTGGCCGACCCGTCCGTCATCAAGACTGAGCCGGGCACCCACCCGCTGCCGGTCGCCGAGGCGGGGGTGGACGTCTACGCGCTCACCCACAACGAGACCTCCACCGGTGTCGCCATGCCGATCCGCCGCCCCGAGGGCGCGGACGCCGGCTCGCTGGTGCTGGTCGACGCCACCTCCGGCGCCGGCGGCCTGCCCGTCGATATCCGCGAGACGGACGTCTACTACTTCGCCCCGCAGAAGTCCTTCGCCTCCGAGGGCGGCCTGTGGCTGGCCACCTTCTCCCCGGCCGCGCTGGAGCGCGCCGCGGAGATCGCCGGCTCCGGCCGGTACATCCCGCCGTTCTTCGACCTGCCGACCGCGATCGACAACTCCTCGAAGGACCAGACGTACAACACCCCGTCGCTGTCCACCCTCTTCCTGCTGGCCGACCAGCTGGAGTGGATGAACGGCCAGGGCGGCCTGGACTGGGCGGTGGCCCGCACCGCCGAGTCCTCCTCGATCCTGTACTCCTGGGCCGAGAAGTCCTCGTTCGCGCAGCCGTTCGTCGCCAAGGCGGAGGAGCGCTCGCAGGTCGTCGGCACCATCGACTTCGACGAGTCGGTGGACGCCGCCGCGGTCGCCAAGGTGCTGCGCGCCAACGGCATCGTGGACACCGAGCCGTACCGCAAGCTGGGCCGCAACCAGCTGCGCATCGCGATGTTCCCGGCGATCGACCCGGCGGACGTCGAGAAGCTCACCGGCGCGATCGACTACGTGGTCGAGCACCTGAACGACTGACCCGCCCGTCCTTCGAAGGCCCCGGTCCCCGGACCGGGGCCTTCGTCGTCCCCGCGCGTCACGCCGCGTTGGGGCCGAACTTCTCGACCATCCGCGCGGTGAACAGGTCGGCGCCCTTGAACTCGGCGATCATCGCGGCCGGTGCGACGAACGGGCCGTCCGGCGACGGAAGTTGGCCGACGCCGCCGGTGCTGCCGAGCGGCAGCATGATCAGCGGGTGGCCGAGCGGACGGTAGGTCTCGACGGGCTGTTCGCCGCGCAGTTGGGCGGAGATGTTCTTCGCCACCACCTCGGCGTGCTGCATCGCGAAGCCGGCCATGTCGGCCTCGGGCAGGTCGGCGAGGTCGCCGATCGCGTAGACGTGCCGGTGGCCCTCGACGTTGAGCCGCTCGGTGACGGCGACCCTGCCGCGCGCGGTGCGCCCCGTCAGCTTGCCGTCGGCCAGGTAGTCGCCGTTGACGGCGGCGCCGTACGCCCGGTACCAGAGGTCGGCGGTCAGCCGCTCGCCCGCGACGGTGGTGACGCTGAACTCCCCGGCCCGGCCGGCCTCGCCGGCCGGCGGTTCGACCAGGGCGGCGCCGAGCCGCAGTTCGACACCGAGGGCGTCCAGCTGCCGGTGCAGTTCCTCACGCACCTCGGGCAGGAAGCCGGGCAGCAGGGTCTCGCCCGGGTCGACCAGCACCACCCGCTTGTCCGGCCAGACCTCCTTGATCTCCCCGGCCAGCTCCAGGCCGACCGGCCCGGCGCCGAGGATCAGCACCCGCCGCGCGCCGGCCAGCTCCCGGTGCGAGGCGTGGAAGGCCTCGATCGCGTCGGCCGTGCCGTCGGCGGCCGGGTGCGCCGGGTGGCCGCGCCGGGAGCCGGTGGCCAGCACCAGGTAGTCGGCGGGCAGGTGCTCGCCGGAGGCCAGCGTCACGCCGCTCGGGTCGACCGAGACCGCCCGGTCGCGGACCACCCGCCCCTCGGTCAGCAGCGTCTCGTACGGGAAGAACAGGTTCCCCGCCCAGTCGGGCCTGGCCAGCGCCCGCAGCGAGCCGGCCACGTTGACGAACGCGTCCCGCGGGTCGACCAGCACCACCTCGGCCTCGGCCTGCAGCGCCCTGGCGACCGAAGCGCCCCCGTAGCCCCCACCGATCACGACGACGGTACGACTCATGACTCCCCACCCCTTCGGTGTCCGACGCGAACGGCGTTCCGTTCGTGCCACGAACTTAGTTGTTCGCAGCGCGAATTACCAGGCCATTCGAAAAGAAACTTCGCGCCGCGAACTACACGCCTTCCCGTGATACGCTCTCCGGATGGCGAAACCCGAAGCCGGCCCGATGAGCCTGGTCGCGGCCCTGGTGCGGTCCTCCTTCCTGGTGAACGCCGCCTACGCGCAGGCCGCCCGCGAGCAGGGCCTGACCCCGCAACAGGGGCAGCTGCTGTGCGCCCTGATGGCCCGCCCGTACGGCATGGGCGAGCTCTCCGTCACCCTCAACCTGGCCAAGTCCTCGCTCACCGGGCTGGTCGACCGCACCGCGCAGCACGGCCTGGTCCGGCGCGAGGACGACCCCCGCGACAGCCGCGCCGTCCGGGTCGCGCTCACCCCCGTGGGCAGCGCGCTCGCCGAACGCTTCTACGCCGACGCCTGCCGCCGGGTCGACGCCCTCGGCGACGGCCTGGACGCCGAGCAGCGCGAGGGGCTGGCCGCGCTGCTCGGCCGGGTGGTGCTGGACAACGAGGCCCCGGTGGTCTTCGTGGAACCCGACCGGGCCTGAGCGGGGCCTGCTCGGAACGAGCCGCTACCAGGCGTAGGCCTCCGGCGCGGGGCCGCCTCCGTTCGGGCCGGGCGGCGGGAACAGCCGGTCAAGCTCGGCCAGCAGGGCCGCGTCCAGCTCCAGGTCGAGGGCGGGCAGCGAACCGTCCAGCTGCGCCACCGTGCGCGGTCCGATGATCGGGCCGGTGACGCCCTGCTGGGCCAGCAGCCAGGCCAGCCCGACGTGCGCCGGGTCCGCGCCAGCCGCGGCGCACAGCTTCTCGTACTCCTCGATGACCCCGGCGTGCTCGGCCAGCGCCGCCGCCGAGTGCCCGCTGCCGCCGCGCGCCGCCGTGCCCTCGCGGCGCTTGCGCAGCACCCCGCCGAGCAGGCCGCTGTTCAGCGGGCCCCACGGGATCACGCCGATGCCGTAGTGCCGGGCGGCAGGCAGCACCTCCAGCTCCGCCCAGCGGGTCATCAGGTTGTACCGGGACTGCTCGGCGACCAGCCCGAGGAAGTGCCGCTCGCGGGCCGCCTCCTGGGCCTGCGCGAGGTGCCAGCCGGCGAAGTTCGAGGAGCCGAAGTACAGCACCTTGCCCTGCTGCCGCAGGACGCCGAACGCCTCCCAGATCTCGTCCCACGGCGTGTGCCGGTCGATGTGGTGCATCTGGTAGAGATCGATGCGGTCGGTGCCGAGCCGGCGCAGCGAGTCCTCGCAGGCGCGCCGGATGTGCAGCGCGCTCAGGCCGCCCTCGTTGGGGCGGCCGCCGGTCGGGATGAACACCTTGGTGGCCAGCACCGTCCGGTCCCGGCGCTCGGGCGAGCCGGCGAACCAGCGGCCGATGATCTCCTCGGTGGAGGTCTCCCCCGGCCGGGTGCCGTAGACGTTCGCGGTGTCGAAGAAGTTGATGCCGTGCTCGTGCGCCCGCGCCATGATCGCGTGGCTGTCCTGTTCGGAGGTCTCGGTGCCGAAGTTCATCGTGCCGAGCACCAGCCGGGACACCGTCAGCCCACTGCGGCCGAGCCGGGTGTACTCCATGAATTTCCGCCCCCTGCGTCGCGGCGGACCCCACGGTCGGGCCCGCGTCGCGCCCCACCCTACGGACCGACCGCCCGCGGACCGGCCGAAATCGCCCGCTCGGCGCCGGGCCGGGGCTACTTCTGCACGAGGGCGCTGATGATCACTACGGCGAGCAGCAGGACGAACGCGCCGGTGACGATCCGCATACGGGTCTTCGGGTCCACCCTTCGAGACTAGTCGGTCGCCCGGCCTACCCCTGCTCCGGCCCCTGCTTCGCGGGCAGGGCACCACCCCGGTACTCGCGCTGCCGGAAGACCGTGGGGGCGACGCCGACGCGGCGGGTGAACAGGCGGGTGAAGTACGCCGGGTCCTGGTAGCCGACCCGGCGGGCCACCGCCGCGACAGGCAGTCCGCTGGCCGCCAGCAGGTGTTTGGCCTCGTTCAGGCGGACGGTCAGCAGGTACTCCTTGGGGCTGGTCGCGCCCTGCGCGCGCACCGCGCGGCGGAGCTCCTCCACGCCCATGCCGGCCCGCCGGGCGTGGTCCGCCACCGACAGCGGCAGGCAGGCGTCCCGGCGCAGCAGCTCCATCACCGGCGCGCCCTCCGGCCCCAGGTCGGCGCGGTGCCGGTGCAGCTCCACCAGCAGCTCGTGGACCGCCGCCGACGCCTCCGCGCCCGCCGTCGGCCCGCCGCGGCGGCAGATCGCGGCGATCCGGGCGATCACCCGCTGCGCGGCCTCCGCGGAATCCAGCGGCACCACCTCGGCCTCCGGCAGCAGGCCCAGCTCGGCGTACCCGGCGGTGCCCTCGCCGGTGAAGTCGACGAAGGACTCCGCCCAGCCGTCCGCGTCCGGCCCGTAGTGGTGCGCCACCCCCGGCCGCAGCCACAGCACCGCCGGCGCCGCCACCGGCAGCCGGCGCCCGCCCGGCAGCGCGTACCAGCCGCGGCCCGAGCCGACCACCACCGCCACCCAGCGGTCCAGCACCCGCGGCCCGACCACCGGCAGCCGCCCGCGCTGCAGGCCCACGCCCAGGCACGCCAGGCCGGTGCGCAGCTGCGCCGGCCCGGGCGTCAGGTAGTGCCACCAGCGCTCCATCGTCCTCCGTCCGCGAAAGATCCCCGGACAAGTCCAACACGCCGCCCCGTTTTGTCCATGGCCCGGGCCGGTGCCTTCTTGCAGGCTAGGACGCATGCTCACCTACGACTCGACCGGTTTCAGCCTCGACGGCCGCCCGCTGCGCATCCTGTCCGGCGCGATGCACTACTTCCGCTCCCGCCCCGAGCAGTGGCCCGCCCGCCTCGCCGCGCTGCGCGCGATGGGGCTGAACACCGTCGAGACCTACGTGCCCTGGAACCTGCACGAGCCCTCGCCCGGCCGCTTCGAGCGCCTGGACGAGCTCGGCGCGTTCCTGGACGAGGCGCACCGGCAGGGCCTGTGGACGATCGTCCGGCCCGGCCCGTACATCTGCGCCGAGTGGGACAACGGCGGCCTGCCGTCCTGGCTGACCGCCCGGGTCGGCCGCCGCGCCCGCACCAGCGACCCGACGTACCTGGCCGCCGTCGACTCCTTCTTCGACGCGCTGCTGCCGCAGGTGGTCGAGCGCCAGTGGGGGCGGCCCGGCGGCACCGTGCTGATGGTGCAGGTCGAGAACGAGTACGGCTCGCACGGCAGTGACCAGGTCTACCTCCAGCACCTCGCCGACGGCCTGCGCGCACGCGGCGTCACCGTGCCGCTGTTCACCTCCGACGGCCCCGAGGACCACATGCTCGGCGGCGGCACCGTCCCCGGCGTCCTGGCCACCGTCAACTTCGGCTCCAACCCCGAGGCCTCCTTCGAGACGCTGCGCCGCCACCGCCCCGAGGACCCGCCGTTCTGCATGGAGTTCTGGAACGGCTGGTTCGACCACTGGGCCAAGCCCCACCACACCCGCGGCACCGACGACGCCGCCGACACCCTGCGCCGCATCCTCGCCGCCGGCGGCTCCGTCAACCTCTACATGGCCCACGGCGGCACCAACTTCGGCACCACCGCCGGCGCGAACCACGAGGACGCCCCCTTCAACTCCACCGACTGGACGCACTCCCCGTACCAGCCGACCACCACCTCCTACGACTACGACGCCGCCCTCGACGAACGCGGCCTGCCCGCCCCCAAGTTCGACGCCTTCCGGCAGGTCATCGCCGAGTTCGCCGCCGAGAACCCCTCGCTGGTGCACTACCTGGACGACCGCACCCCCGAACTGCCGCCCGCCGCACCGGTGCTGGCCGCGCGGGACGTCACGCTCGACGAGTTCGCCGAGCTGCCGTTCGGGGACGCCGTCGCCTCCCCCGTACCGCCGCTGTTCGAGGAACTCGGGCTCGAACACGGCCTGGTCCGCTACACCACGACGGTGCCCGCGATCAGCGACGCCCGACCGCTCACCGTCGAGAACCTCCGCGACCGCGCCGCGCTGCGGATCAACGGCAAGCACGCGGCGTCCCTCGAACGCGGCGTCGCCCCCGCGGAGGTCACCGCGAGCGGCGGCGACCGGGTCACCCTGCTCGTCGAGTCCCTCGGCCGCGTCAACTACGGCCCGCTGGTCGGCGAGACCAAGGGCATCACCGGCCTCCGCCACGAACGCCAGTACCTCCACGGCTGGCACGCCCAGCCGCTGGCGCTCGACCCGCTGCCCGCCGCGACGTACGCCCCCGGCGAGGCCGCCCCCGAGACGCTCGCCCGCGGCACCTTCGAACTCACCGCCACCGGCGACACCTTCCTCGCCGTCCCGGACGGCGACCACGGCTACCTGTGGATCAACGGCTTCCTCCTCGGCCGCTACGACCGCCGCGGCCCCCAGGTCACCCTCTACTGCCCCCAGCCCCTCCTCCACGAGGGCCCCAACACCCTCACCCTCCTGGAACTGGGCCAGGCGACCCCGACCCGCATCGAACTCCGCGAGTCGCCCGACCTCGGCTAGCAGACGCAAAGACCAGGGAGCGCACAACCAGGGGCGCGGGGAACTGCGCGAAGCGGAAGGCACCCCGTCCGCAAGATCGCGACGCAGGACAATGCCCTGCACGTGATCGCGACCTTACGGACGTGGTGTGCGCTTGTCGCGCAGTTCCCCGCGCCCCTGGTGGTGCGCTCCTTGTCCGCCCACCCGCCAGCTCTCGATCACGGTGTACCGCGCCGGCCCGAACCCCGTCTCGCTGCGCATCAGCTGGAGGCTCGCCGCCTCCCACTCCGCCCCCCGGAAGCCGTGCAGCGCGTCGGCCAGGGCGCGAAGCCCGCCGGCGCTTGCGCGGGTACGGGCCAGCGTGAGGTGCGGGTGGAAGCGGTGGTCGTCCGTGACGTCCAGCGCGTCGCGGACCGCTTCGGCGAGCCGTCGCAGTGCGGCGGTCTCGCCGGTGACGCCGCACCACAGGACCCGGTCGCCGAAGGTGCCCGCGCCGGCCAGGCGCAGCCGGTGCGGGTGGTGTTCGGCGGCGACGCCCGCCAACTTCCGTGACAGTTCCGGCACTTCGTCCGAGGGAACGTCCCCCAGGAAGGCCAGTGTCAGGTGCCACCCGGCACTCTCGCTCCAGCGCAGCCGGTCCGCCCCGGGCAGGTCGCGCAGCGGGGCGGCCGCGGCAGCGAGCTGCTGGACGGCGCGGGCGGGCGGGGTGACGGCGACGAAGAGCCTCATCCCGTCATCCTCCCCCACCCCGCGCCTGCGCAGGAGCCCCGCGCAGCCGATCAGCAGGCCGTCGCCAGGTCGTCCTTCTGCACCACCGAGAACACCCGGCCGCGGGCCCGCACCGGGTGCAGGTCGAGGCGCAGGCGCAGTCCGCCGATCCGGCCGAGGACCAGGGCGACCACGCCGGCGGCCGCGGCGGAGACCAGTCCGCAGGCGAGCAGGCCGAGGCGGGGTCCGTACTGGGCGGTGATCCAGCCGACGAGCGGGGCGCCGATGGGGGTGCCGCCGGTGAAGACCAGGACGAGCAGGCCCATGACGCGGCCGCGCATCTCGGGGTCGGTGCCGAGCTGGAGCGCCGCGTTGACGGAGGTGTTGAAGGTCAGGCCGAAGACGCCGATCAGGGTGAGCAGCAGCGCGAACGTCCAGTAGCCGGGCGCGAACGCGGCCGTGATCTCCAGCGCGCCGAAGGCCAGCGCCGCGAAGACCAGGCGGCGCAGCCGGGGCGCGCCGCGCCGTGCGGCGAGCAGGGCGCCGGTCAGCGAGCCGACCGCCATCGCGGTGTTGAGCAGGCCGTACGCGCCGGCGCCGACGTGGAAGGTGTCGTGGGCGAAGCCGGCCAGCAGGGTCGGGAAGTTGAACCCGAAGGTGCCGATGAAGCCGGCCAGCACCATCGGCCAGAGCAGTTCGGGGCGTTCCCGGACGTAGCGCAGGCCTTCGCGGAGCTGTCCGCGTTCGCGGGCGATCCGCTCGACGGGGCGCAGTTCGCTGCTGCGCATGGCGAGCAGGCCGCCGATGACCGCGGCGAAGGACAGCGCGTTGAGCGCGAACGCCCAGCCGCTGCCGACGGCGGCGATGAGCGCGCCGGCCACGGCGGGGCCGACCAGCCGGGCGGTCTGGAAGTTGGCGGCGTTCAGGCTGACCGCGTTGGCGAGGTCCTTCGCGGGGACCATTTCGCTGACGAAGGCCTGCCGGGTCGGGTTGTCGACCACGGTGACGAGGCCGAGCAGCAGCGCGAACAGGTAGACCGCGACGGGGGTGACGGTGCCGGTGATGGTGAGCGCGGCGAGGCCGACGGCGAGCAGGCCCATCGCGCCCTGGGTGGCGATCAGCAGGCGGCGCTTGGGCAGCCGGTCGGCGAGGACGCCGCCCCACAGGCCGAACAGCAGCATGGGCAGGAACTGCATGGCGGTGGTGATGCCGACCGCGAAGGGGCTGCCGGTGAGGCTGAGGACCAGCCAGTCCTGGGCGATGCGCTGCATCCAGGTGCCGGTGTTGGAGACCACCTGGCCGGCGAAGTAGTACCGGTAGTTGCGGATGCGCAGGGACGAGAACATCCCTCCCGGGCGGGTGAACCGGCCCGGCGAAGCGGCGGGGAGCTCCGCCGCGGTGCGTTCCTCGGGGTCGTCGTCGCCGCTGCCCGGCAGGCCCGTGGGAGCGGGCGCCTGGGTCTGCGCGGCGGGGGCGCCGGTGGGCGCGGGTTCGGCGGCGGCCGTTTCGTCGGTGAACGGTTCGTCGGTGCGCTGCCCGGCGGGTCGGGCGGTGATGCGTCGGGGGTCGGTGCGGAAGTCGGTGCGGATGGTCGCGGTGCGGATCGCGGCGGCGCGGGCGGCCGGCGGTGTCACAGTGGTCTCCCCTCGACGCGCCGCGACCGTGGAAGCGGTCGCGGCGCGGTGTGTGGCGCTGGTGGGTGCTGCGGTGATGCGGTTCTCCTTCGTTCGCCCTGAGACGGCGGGGCCTGGCGGCCCTTACAGGTGGGCCAGTTTGTAGAGGACGGGTGCGGCCGCCTTGAGCCGTTCCCACTCGTCCTCGTCGAGGCCCTCGGCGAGTTCGGCCAGCCAGGCGTTGCGCCGGCGGCGGGACTCGTTGAGGATCTGCTCGGCCTGTTCGGTGCTGCTGACCACCACCTGTCGGCGGTCCTCCGGGTGCGGCTCGCGCCGTACCAGGCCCTTCTCCTCCAGCATCGCGATGATCCTGGTCATGGAGGGCGGCTGGACGTGCTCCTTGCGGGCCAGCTCGCCGGGCGTCGCCTTGCCACAGCGGGCAAGCGTGCCGAGCACCCCCATCTCGGTGGGGCTCAGCGACTCCTCGACCCTCTGGTGTCGCAACCGTCGGGCCAGGCGCATCGCGGACGACCGCAGCTGGCTTACCGCCACCAGGTCGTCCTCGGACATCTCGGGCATGTCCTTAGCCTACGTCATTACCAAGGCTAAAGAAAATTGATTTCGATCACCCCGCTGACCGGCCCGGATGCCCGAGGTCAGTCGGCGCTGAGCTGGAAACCGAGCCGTCCGAAGCGCAGGCGGTCGCCGGGGCGGACGACGGTGCCGCCGGCCAGGCGGCGGTCGTTGACGAAGGTGCCGTTGGCGGAGCCGAGGTCGTGGAGCAGCCAGCGGCCGTCCTCGAAGCGCAGCTCGGCGTGCCGCCGGGAGACGGTCGCGTCGCCGAGGCGCAGGTCGGAGCCGGTCATCCGGCCGATCAGCAGGCGGCCGACGGCGGGGTCGGGCAGGCACAGCCGGGTGAGCTGCTCGGTGTGCCAGGTCTGCCGCAGCCGGACGTTCAGCGCGGAGACCTTGGCGACGGTGCGCAGCAGCATCCGCGAGACCGGGCCGTAGGTGCGCAGGTCGCTGACCACGTCGGCGAGCTCGGCGCGGCTGCGGGCGGTGAGCACGAGCTCCATGCGGCGCACGAAGGTGTCGTGCGAGAGGCGGCCGCTGCCGACGCCGTCCCGCAGCACTTCCAGCGCGCTGTCCCGCTCGCCCTGCGAGGGGCGGGCCAGTTCGGTGCGGAACTCCGGTGCGCTCATGGCGCGATTGTCGGCCGGGCGGGGCGCGACTGTCCAGCGTGCGGCGCACCGCGATCCGTGCGCCCCTCAACTGCCGCTCCACTGGCCGCTTTTCGGTGAATCGCCCGCCCGACAGGGCCTTCCTGGCAGGATCCGGACCAGCACCGCAGAGCAGCAGGGAGCACCGCCATGCCCGTGATCGCCGTGACCGGGCACCTGGACCTCGCCCCGGCCACCGCCCGCGCGGTGCGGGCCGCCCTCGACGCGCTCCTCGCGCCCTACCCGGCAGGCGAGTTGACGGGCGTCTCGTGTCTCGCCCCGGGCGCGGACACGCTGTTCGCGGACGCCGTGCTGGCCCGCGGCGCCCGCCTGGTCGCGGTGCTGCCGAGCCCGTCCTACCCGCCGGACGGGCCCGCCTCCGCCGTCGAGCGCGCCGACTTCGACCGGCTGCGGGCCGCCGCGCACCGCGTGCTGGTGCTGCCCGCGACGGTGCTCGACGACGCCGCCTACGTCGCCGCCAACAACGAACTGCTCGCCCTGGCCGACGAGTTGGTGGCGGTCTGGGACGGCGGTCCGGGCAACGGCCCGGGCGGGACGGCCGACATGGTCGCCACCGCCCGGGCCGCCGGGGTGCCGGTGCGGGTGGTGTGGCCGCCCGGCGCGGCCCGCACCGGCCGGTGAACCGCCCTACGGCTCAAGGCGGTTCGGGCCGCGGAACAGGAAGACGGCGTCCCGGATCGACGGCAGCCCGAGGGCGAGCATCAGCACCCGGGCGAGTCCCAGGCCGAAGCCGCCGTGCGGGGGCATGCCGTAGCGGAAGCAGTCCAGGTAGCGGCCGAGCGGGCCCTCGGGGCTCGCGTCCATGCCCTTCTCCCGGGCCTGCGCGACGAGTTGGCCCAGCCGGTGCTCGCGCTGCGCGCCGGTGGTGATCTCCACGCCCTTCCACAGCAGGTCGAAGGAGTCGGTGACGGCCGGGTCCTCGGCGGGCCGCCGGTGGTAGAACGGCCGGACGGACGCCGGGAACCGGGTGACGAACACGAACTCGTGCCCGCTCTCCTGCGCGACCAGCTCACTGAGCAGCCGCTCGCCCTCCGGGTCGAGGTCCTCCCGGACGCCCTCCTCGTCCCATCCGGCGGCCCGCAGCTTCGCCGTCGCCTCGGCCATCGTCAGCCTGGGGAACGGGAGTTCGGGCACCACCACGCGGGCGCCGAGCTGGCGCCCGATCTGCTCGCCGTGCCGTTCGGCGACCCGGGTCAGCACCCGGCGCAGCATCCGCTCCTCGAAGGCCATCACGTCCTCGACCGAGTCGATCCACGCCAACTCGACGTCCACGCCGGTGAATTCGGTGGCGTGCCGGGAGGTGAAGGAGGGTTCGGCGCGGAACACCGGGCCGATCTCGAAGACCCGGTCGATGCCGGCGGCGATCGCCATCTGCTTGTAGAACTGCGGGGACTGCGCCAGGTACGCCGTCCGCCGGAAGTACCCGACCTCGAATACCTCGGCGCCGGACTCGGAGGGCGTGCCCATCAGCTTGGGCGTGTGCAGCTCGGTGCAGCCCTCCTCGGCGGCGACCTCGCGCATCGCCTGCTCGACGGTGGTCTGCACCTCGAACACCAGCCGCCGCTCGGGGCGGCGCAAGTCCAGGAAGCGCCAGTTCAGCCGCTGTTCGGGGCCGGTCTCCGGGTCGATCGGCAGCCCGGTCGCGGCGGCCGACACCACCTCGATCCGCTCCGGGACGATCTCCAGGCCGCCGAGCTTCACCACCGGGTTGGCGACCACCCTGCCGGTGACCTCCACCGCCGACTCCGGCGTCAACCCCCGCAGCAGCGCGTCCAGTTCGTCACCGCCGTCGCCGCGCCGGTGGGTCACCTGGACCGCCCCGGTGTGGTCCCGCACCACCACGAACTGCATCCTGCTCTGCAGCCGCAGCGTGTTCACCCACCCCTTGACCGTCACCGTCTCGCCCACCGAGGACGCCAGCTCACCGACGAGGGTACGCACCATGTTCAGCAACTCCCTGGGTTGCGGGCGCGTTGTTCGCGCCACGAGAAGAGCGGTAGACAGCCGCCCTGGGACCGCCCACCCTAACCGCCCGCACCCGCGCGGCACCTCCGGTTTTCCGCCGCCGAGGCCGCCGCCCGCGCCCCCGTCCGGCCGTAGGATGGCCCGACTCGGCTGCGCCAAGGGGGAGTTGACGGCCGAGCGGCATGACGCGCGCAGGAGGGGAGATCGTCCGATGGACGAGGATGCGTGGGAGCGGCCGACAGCACGGCCGCAGACCGTGGAGGACCTGATCGAGAAGGTCGACCGCCGGATCAAGGCGGCGGCACTGCCCCCGGTGCAGACGCCCGTCCGGCAGCTGGTGCTGTACGACCCGCTCGACCGGCCGGTCGGCCGCGGCGATCTGGTGGTCGCCGCCGGGCTCGACCCGGACGGCGCCGAGGCCGCGAAGCTGCTGCACGACGCCGGGGCGGCCGGCGCGGCGGGCGTGGTGCTGCGCGAACCCCAGCACCCCGACCGCAGGCAGCACCTGACCGCGCTGGCCGAACAGGCCGGCACGGCACTGCTGTTCCGCGCCCCGTGGATGACCTGGCGGCAGCTGCTCAGGATCCTGGGGACCGCCGTCGCCGTCGACCCCGTCCCCGAGAACGCCAACGTGCCGCTCGGCGACCTGGGCGGGCTGGCCCGCCTGATCGCCGCCGAGGTGCACGGCGCCGTGACCATCGAGGACCCCGAATCCAGGGTCCTCGCGCACTACGCGCCGAGCGCCGAGCTCGACCCGATCCGGATCCTCACCATCTCCACCGGGCAGGTCCCCGAGGAACGCCGCCGGGCGATGACCGAGGACGGCTTCTTCAAGGAACTCTGGTCCACCGACCGGGTGCTGCACCGCCGCGCCACCGACCAGGTCCCGGAACGGATGGCGGTGTCGATCCAGGCCGGCGGCGAACGCCTCGGCTCGATCTGGGTCGCCGCACTGAACGGGCAGACCCTCCAGGACAGCGCCGCCGACGCCCTGCAGGTCGCCGCCCGGCTGGCCGCCGCCCACCTGCTGCACCACCACTCCCGCCACCACGGCCGCAGCGAACTGCTCACCGAGGCCACCCGCGCGGTGCTGGACGGGCGCGGCTCCGGCGCCCTGCTCGCCCGGCACAGCGGCCTGCCCGCCGACAGCCGCTGCGCCGTCCTCGCCGTCGGCGTCGCCGGGCCCCTCGACGACGACCTGCGGGTCCGGCTCGTCCGGCACGCCGGCTGGCACCCCGCCGGGGTCGGCCGCAGCTCCCTGCTGCTCCCCGGTGAGCACGGCGTGCTGATCCTGCTGGCCGGCCTCGCCGCCGACCCGTCCACCGCCGAGCTCCAGGTCGCCGACTACGGCAACCGGCTCACCGCCGACCTGGGCGTCCACCTCAAGACCCGCGTCCTGGCGGGCCTCGGCCCGGTCCAGGACCGCCTCGACCACGCCGCCCGCTCCCGCGAGTCCGCCGAACTCGCCCTCAGCGGACTGCTGCTCGGACGCCCCGGGCCGCGCAGCAGCGCCACCGTCGAGCAGGTGGCCGACGCGGTGGCGCTGTGGCACATCCTGGAGTCCCTGCGCGACCTGCCGCTGCCGGTCCGGACCTCAGCGCTCCGGCTGTTCGAGGACGCCGAGAAGAGGAGCGACGACAGCCAGTTGATCGCCCTGCGCGCCTACCTCGAACACTCCGGCGAACTCGGCCGCGCCGCCGACTCGTTGGGCGTGCCCCGCACCACCTTCGCCGACCGCTTCCACAAGAAGGTCCTGAAGACCGCCGGGCTGGACGTCACCGACCCCGATGCCCGCCTGCTCGCCCACCTCCAACTGCGGCTGCTGGAGCACAAGGCCGGACGGCCCGCCGCGCCCTGACACCGATCCGGGCCGCCGAACCGGTGCCCCGGCACCGGTTCGGCCCCGGCCCGCCGCTCGCCCGTCCGCCCGCGCACCCCCGGCCCGCCCGCACCGCCGCCCCGCACCGGGCCCACCCGAACGGGTGAGCCCCGCGGTGCGCGCGCCCGGCCGCACCCGCCGAAACCCGGCGCGGCGGGCATGGAAACAGGGGCGCCCCGCACCGCACGCTGGAACCACGGCCCGGCGCCCACTCCCGGGTCCGTTCCCCCGTCCTGCCGACACCGCGCGGAGCGTGCCCCATGACCGAACACCAGCCCCTGATCGGCGCCGAGCGCCGCGAACTCCTCCTCCGCGCCGCCGTCCAGCGCGGCCTGCTCGACCCGGAGGACACCCCGCTCGCCGCCTTCCTCGACCTGGACGCCGTCACCGAGACCGTCGCCGCCCTGCACGCCGCGTTCCCCGCCCGCCTCGACGTCCTGCACGCCTTCGCCGCCAAGGCCAACCCGCTCGGCCCGGTGCTGCGCCGGCTGCGCGGCCTCGGCATGGGCTGCGAGGTCGCCAGCCCCGGCGAGTTCGCGCAGGCCCTCGCCGCCGGCTTCGCCCCCGACCGGATCGTGCTCGACTCCCCCGCCAAGACCCGCCGCGAACTCGCCCTCGCGCTCGACCTCGGCGTCGCCGTCAACATCGACAACTGGCAGGAACTCGCCCGCGTCGACGCCCTGCTGGCCCACCGCCCCACCGCCTCCCGGATCGGCGTCCGGGTCAACCCGCAGGTCGGCGGCGGCAGCATCGCGGCGATGAGCACCGCCACCGCCACCTCCAAGTTCGGCATCCCGCTCGCCGACCCCGGCAACGCCGACCGCCTGATCGACGCCTTCCGCGCCCGCCCCTGGCTGACCTGGCTGCACTGCCACATCGGCTCCCAGGGCGTCGACCTGTCCCGGATGGCGGCCGGCGTCGGCGCGACCGTCGACTTCGCCGAGCGCGTCAACCGCGAGCTCGGCCGCCGCCAGGTCACCGGCATCGACCTCGGCGGCGGGCTGCCCGTCAACTTCGCCGACGACCGCGTCGCGCCCGCCTTCGACACCTACGTGGACGAGCTCCGCCGGCACGCGCCCGCGCTCTTCGACGGCGGCTACCGGCTGGTCACCGAATTCGGCCGCTCGATCCTCGCCAAGGCCGGCTTCACCGCCACCTACGTCGAGTACACCAAGCAGGCGGGCGGCCGCGCCATCGCCGTCGGCCACGCCGGCGCCCAGGTCGCCACCCGCACCGTCTTCATGCCCGACAGCTGGCCCCTGCGCGTCACCGCCCACACCCCGAGCGGCGCCGCCAAGCACGGCGACCCCGTCCGGCAGGACGTGGCCGGCCCCTGCTGCTTCGCCGGCGACCTGGTCGCCCGCGACCGCCCCCTGCCGCTCCTCGAACCCGGCGACCTGGTCTGCCTCCTCGACACCGGCAGCTACTACTCCTCCCACCACTTCAGCTACAACTCCCTCCCCGAGCCCCCCGTCCACGGCGCCCGCACCGCCCCCGACGGCACCGTCCACTTCGAACTCCTCCGCCCCGCCCAGACCATCGACGACCTGGTCGCCCGCACCACCCTCTGACCCCCGCCCCAGAAGGAGCCACCCGCCATGCCCCGCTCCCGCCCCTACCCGCCCCCCGAGCGCCTCGTCCTGATCATCGTCGTCCTGATCCTCACCACCCTCCGCCCCACCACCGCCCCCGCCCTCCTCACCACCGCCACCCTCCTGGCCACCCGCCGCCCCGCCCTCCGCTGACCTCCCCCGAAACCGCCGAACGGCCCTCCCCGCCCCGTGCAGGAGGGCCGTCACCACGAAGCTCAGTCGGCGGTGCCCGACGGCACGACCCAGCGGGTGGGCTGCCCGGTGATCGCGGCGATCATGTCGTAGTCGCCGTCGTAGTGCAGAACGGTGACACCGTGCCGCTCGGCAGTGGCGGCGATCAACATGTCGGCCATCGACAGGGCGCTGCGACAGGTCGTCGAGGACGGGCCGCACCGCAGGCTTTCCCCGGCGGGCCAAGGCCGACGTGTCGATCAGGTGGCACTCCCGGGCCGCGCCGCCGACTTACCCGACTCGTCGAGGAGGTCGAACTCCCCGCCGGCGATGGCATCGGCCAGTTCTGTCCGCCTGGCCAGCTTCACAGCCTCCAGCAGCGCCGCACTGACCGTGGCGACCTTCATGGTCGTGCCGAACAGCCGCTGGGCCTCGGCCAGAAGGTCGTCGTCAATGTCGATCACGATTTGAGCCACAGCTGTTCCTCCCACGGGCGACAACAGGAAACGGCATCGCTTCAGCGTCATCCTCGCTGTCAAAACGGCCCCGCGCTCCGAGGAGCGCGGGGCCGTCGTGGCGACCTGGGCGGTCAGAGCAGGCCGAGGGCCGGCATCAGGTAGTAGAAGGCGAAGACCGCGGCGACCGCGTACATCGGGATCGGGACGGTGCGGGCGCGGCCGGCGACGGCGCGCAGGAGGCAGAAGGCGATGAAGCCGAAGCCGATGCCGTTCGTGATGGAGTAGGTGAACGGCATCATCGCGATGGTGAGGAAGGCCGGCATCGCGATGGTGTAGTCGCTCCAGTCGATCTCCTTGATGGAGTTCGCCAGGATCAGGAAACCGACGGTGACCAGCGCGGGCGTGGCGGCCTGGGCCGGGACCATGGTCGCGAGCGGGGTCAGGAACAGCGCGACCATGAACAGCGCGCCGGTGACGATGGACGCGAAGCCGGTGCGGGCGCCCTCGCCGACGCCGGCGGTGGACTCGACGAAGCAGGTGTTCGCGGAGGACGAGGTCGCGCCACCGGCAGCGGTCGCGATGCCGTCGATCATCAGGACCTTGTTGATGCCGGGCAGGTCGCCCTTCTCGTCGAGCAGGTGGGCCTCGTCGGCGACGCCGAGGATGGTGCCCATCGCGTCGAAGAAGCAGCTCATCAGCACGGTGAAGACGAACAGGATGCCGGTCAGCACGCCGACCTTGGAGAAGCCGCCGAACAGGCTGACCTCGCCGACCAGGCCGAAGTCGGGGGTGGCGACGGGGTTGCCGGGCCAGGCCGGAACGGTCAGGCCCCAGTTCTCGGGGGCCAGGTCCGCGAAGTTCTGGATGATCACCGCGGCGGCGGTCATCACGGCGATCGAGATCAGGATCGCGCCGGGCACCTTGCGCACGACCAGCGCCATGGTGAGCAGCAGGCCGACGATGAAGATCAGCACCGGCCAGCCGTGCAGGTGGCCGCCGACGCCGAGCTGCAGCGGGACGGTGGTGTGGGCGGCGTCCGGGATGCGGGAGACGAAGCCCGCGTCGACCAGGCCGACCAGCGCGATGAACAGGCCGATACCGATGGCGATGGCCTTGCGCAGCCCGAGCGGGACGGCGTTCATGACGCGCTCGCGCAGGCCGGTGGCGACCAGCAGCATGATCGCGAAACCGGCGAGCACCACCATGCCCATGGCGTCCGGCCAGGTCATCTTGGGGGCGAGCTGGAGCGCCACGATGGTGTTGACGCCCAGGCCGGCGGCGAGGCCGATCGGGACGTTGCCGATGACGCCCATCAGCAGCGTGGTCAGACCGGCGGTGAGGGCCGTCGCGGTGACCAGCTGGGCGCTGCTGAGGTGGGCGCCGTTCATGTCGGTGGCCGAGGCCAGGATGATCGGGTTCAGCACCAGGATGTACGCCATGGTGAAGAACGTGGCGACGCCACCGCGGATCTCGCGCGGCAGGGTGGAGCCGCGCTCGGATATCCGGAAGTAGCGGTCCAGCGCACCGGCCGGGGGCTGCGGCGTGTGCTGGGAGGGCTCGGGCGACGCAGTGGCCGACTTGGCCTGAGACATTCGGGCGTCCTCGATCGGAGAGAGGCAAGGGTGGGGGGAGTTTCAGTATGGCTATCGCCGTCGTGGACGCGCCATCTTCGCGCGTAGAGCGAGGCCCTTACGATCACCGAACGGTCAACATCGGCCAACGATGGAAGAACGCCGGTCCCTCCCGGCCCTCCCGGCCCGCCCCGTAGGCTAGGCGCATGCCCAAGACCGCGCTGCGCTCCGCTCCCCCGCCGCTAGAGGCGAACGACGTCGCCATCGTCGGCACCGGCACGGTGCTGTGGTTCGTCGGCTTCGTGGCGCTGCTGCCGTTCCAGGGCTGGCTGTCCGACCACGGCCACGGCAACTGGCCGTGGGTGTGCCTGTCCGGCGGCCTGCTGGGCCTGATCGGACTGAAGTACTGCACCGCCCGCCGGAACGCGATCCGCCGCGCCCGCGCCGCCGAGGCCGCCGACTCCCCGCAGTAGCCCCGGGCGGGCACCGTGTGACGCTGCACTCGTCCGGACCGAAACCGGCCGAGGCAGGGCGCACCGCCCAAATCGCCCACCTAGAGTCGGTGCCATGACGCACCCAGCGGAAGGCACGTCCCCTGCGGGCCCCGGCGCGCACCCCACCGGCGCGGGCGGCGCGTACCAGCCCGGACTGAGCGCCGCGGAGGTCGCCGAGCGCATCGCCCGCGGGCAGGTCAACGACGTGCCGGTGCGTTCCAGCCGTTCGGTGCGGGAGATCGTCCGGGCGAACGTGTTCACCCGGTTCAACGCGATCATCGGCGTGATGTTCGGCATCATCCTGGTGGTCGGCCCGCTCCAGGACGGCCTGTTCGGCCTGGTCATCGTCGCCAACACGGCGATCGGCATCGTGCAGGAGCTGCGCGCCAAGAAGACCCTGGACAGCCTGGCGCTGATCGGCGAGGCCCGCCCGCAGGTGCGCCGGGACGGCGCGGCCGTGCAGGTCGCCACCGGCGAGATCGTGCTGGACGACACGGTGCTGCTCGGCATCGGCGACAAGGCCGTGGTGGACGGCACCGTCACCGAGGCGGACGGCCTGGAGATCGACGAGTCGCTGTTGACCGGCGAGCCGGACCCGGTGCTCAAGCACCCGGGCGACCACGTGATGTCGGGCTCCTTCGTGGTGGCCGGCGCGGGCGCGTTCACCGCCACCAAGGTCGGCCGGGAGGCGTACGCCGCCAAGCTCGCCGAGGAGGCCAGCCGGTTCACCCTGGTGAAGTCGGAGCTGCGCACCGGCATCGACCAGATCCTGCGGATCATCACCTACCTGCTGATCCCGACCGCGCTGGGCCTGATCGTCAGCCAGCTCGCGGTGCAGCGCAACGACTGGAAGGAAGCCGTCCGGCGGATGGTGGCCGGCATCGTGCCGATGGTCCCGGAGGGCCTGGTGCTGCTGACCTCGGTGGCCTTCGCGATCGGCGTGATCCGGCTGGGCCGCAAGCAGTGCCTGGTGCAGGAGCTGCCCGCGATCGAGGGCCTGGCCCGGGTGGACACCGTCTGCCTGGACAAGACCGGCACCCTCACCGAGGGCGGCATGGACCTCGTCGACCTGCGCCCGATCGGCGACGCGACCAAGACCCGCCTCGCCGAGGCGCTCGGCGCGATCGGCGCGGCCGACACCCGCCCGAACCCCAGCATGCAGGCCGTCATCGACGCGTACGGGCCGCCGGAGGAGGGCCGCTGGCGGGTGCTGGAGGCGATCCCGTTCTCCTCGGCCCGCAAGTGGAGCGGCGTCCAGCTGCTGGAGCCGGGCGGCACCGAGGGCAGCTGGCTGCTGGGCGCCCCGGACGTGCTGCTGCCGGCCGGGCACCCGGCGCTGGCCGAGGTGGACGAGCTCGGCGCGAAGGGCCTGCGGGTCCTGCTGCTGGGCCGCAGCCCGCTGCCGCTGGACGACCCCGACCCGGCCGCCGAACTGGAGCCGCTGGCCCTGCTGGTGCTCCAGCAGCGGCTGCGCGAGGACGCCGCGGACACCCTGCGCTACTTCCGTTCGCAGAACGTCCGGGCGAAGGTGATCTCCGGCGACAGCGCGGTCTCGGTCGGCGCGGTCGCCGCCCACCTGGGCCTGCCGGGCGCGGAGACCGCCACCGACGCCCGCTCCCTGCCCACCGACCCCGAGCAGCTGGCCGAGGCCGCCGACCGCACCGCCGTGTTCGGCCGGGTCACTCCGCAGCAGAAGCGGGCCCTGGTCGGCGCGCTGCAGTCCAAGGGCCACACGGTGGCGATGACCGGCGACGGCGTCAACGACGTGCTGGCGCTGAAGGACGCCGACATCGGCGTGGCGATGGGCACCGGCTCGGACGCGACCCGGGCGGTCGCCCAGATCGTGCTGCTGGACGACCGCTTCGCCACCCTGCCGTCGGTGGTCGCCGAGGGCCGCCGGGTGATCGGCAACATCGAACGGGTCGCCGGGCTGTTCCTGGTGAAGACCGTCTACTCGGTGCTGCTGGCCCTGCTGGTGGTGTTCACCCAGGTCCCGTACCCGTTCCTGCCGCGCCACTCGACGGTGCTGTCCTCGCTGACCATCGGCATCCCGGCGTTCTTCCTGGCGCTGGCGCCGAACAACGAACGGGCCCGCACCGGCTTCGTCCGGCGGGTCCTGCGCCTGGCCGTCCCGGGCGGCGTCATCTGCGGCACCGCCACCTTCGTCGCGTACGCGCTGGCCCGCTCCGACCAGGAGACCGCGCTGAAGGCGGACACCTCGGTCGCCACCCTGACGCTGTTCATCGCCGCGATCTGGGTGCTGGCGATCGTCGCCCGCCCGTACACCTGGTGGCGGCTGCTGCTGATCGGCACCATGTCCGGCGCGTTCGCGCTGGTGCTGGCCGTGCCCTGGCTGTCGGACTTCTTCCAGCTCCAACTGGTCGGCTGGCGCGACCCGTTGACCGGCGTGGCGATCGCCGCCGTGGCGGGCTGCCTGCTGGAGGTGACCTCGCGGGTGTTCGTCGAGAAGAAGGAGGAGGAGGCCCGCCCCGGGCAGGCCCCCTCCGGGCGTCACTCGTAGTCGCGTGCCGCCAGCAGCTCGTACGCCCGGTCGGGCTCGGTGAGCGCGGCCAGGATCTCGAACCGCCGGTGCCACTGCTGCACCGACCAGGCCAGGCCCGCCGCCAGGCCCTCCGGGGTGGCGGCGTGCAGCAGGCCGGGGACGGGCGGCACCTCGAACTCGTCGTCCTGGTCGGCCTCTTCGGCGTCCTCGGGGTCGTAGGGCAGCTCGGGCGCGGTGGCGGCGGTGTCCCAGCGCCAGTCCACCCGGGCGTCCTCGCCGTCCGGGCCGACCACCAGCAGTTCCTCGTGCTCCTCGTACACGGCGGGGCAGCCGGGCAGCAGCTCGCGGACCACGGCGGGCGTGCGGTGCAGGGCACCCTCGGACAGCACCCGGCCGCCGGCCACCTCGCTGGCCAGCGACACGTGCAGCCGTTCGGCCAGCGCCGCGGCGAGCGCGGGGTGGACGGGCAGCACCGGGTGGTCGTGCAGCAGCTCGACCAGGTCGGGCGCGTCGGCGACGACCGCGGCCGCGGCGTCCACGATCACCGTCCGGTCGTCCCGCCGACCGGTGCCGTCGTCCAGCGGAGCCAGCGCCCGCACCACGTCCAGCGCCTCCACCCGCTCGGCCGGCAGCGCCGCCAACGCGCTGTAGATGCCGTGCAGTTGGCGGTGGGTGACGTCGGACAGCGGATCGGTGAGGCGGTCGATCAGCTCCTCGGGCCCGTGCGGTTCGGCGAGCAGCGCGGCCAGCGTGGTGCGCACCCCGAGCGCGTGCAGGAACTCCGGGTCCAGGTCGGTCCGGGCCTCGTCGTACAGCCCCCGCAGCAGCGGGTCGGCCCCGGCCGCCCGCAGACCGGCGGGCTCCCGGCCGTCCAGCACCGGGTGGTCACGCAGCCACCAGGCGGTGTACGGCGGCAGGTCGGTGTAGGTGCCGTCGGGCAGCAGCGTGCGCACCGGCGTCACCACCGCGTCCCGGTACGGCGGACGGGCCAGCAGCGCCAGCGCCTGCGGCCAGGCGTCGTCGGCGACCAGGTCGAGGTCGCGGACGGCCAGCAGCTCGGCGGCCACCGGCGGAACGCCCAACTCCCCGGCGTCGTCGGCGTGCAGGGACTCCAACGCGTCCTCGCACCACTCCGCGAGCCCGTCGGGGGCCTCGTCGATCAGCCCGGTCGGGGCGCCGCCGGCCGCCCGGTCGGCGGGGGCGGTGGGGTCGAGCCGCTCCAGGTCGTCGGGGTCGAGCACCACGTCCTCGGCGCGCACCAGCGTGAACGTGGTCAGCACCCCGGCCGCCGCCAGCACCTCCGGGCCCCAGCGCTCCAGCAGGTCCTCGTCCACGAACGCGGCCTCGTCCTCGCCCGCCAGGTTCGCCAACGGGCTTTCGGGGAGCAGCAGTTCGCCCGCCCGGGCGAGTTCGCCCTCGTCGTCGGGCAGCGCCAGCCGGGCCAGCCACGGGTGTCCGCCGGGGGCGGGCGCGGCGGCCTTCACCACCGCCAGAACGGCGTCCGCGAGGTCGATGGCCGCGTCGTAGTCGTCCTCGCCGAGCTCCAGCGAACGGGCGACCGCCGCGCGCAGCTCGGGGGTCTCCAGCAGCCCGCCGGGGGTCGCCGTGGCGGCGCCCAGCTTGGCCAGCAGCGGATGCGCGGCCTCGGGGTGCGCCAGGCGCAGGTCGAACAGGTCGAGGGCCTCGGCCAGCGACTGCGGGTAGCCCTCGAAGCCGGCCCAGTCGGCGGCATCGGACGGCAGCAGCACCCGGCGCGGACCGGTCACCGTCCGGCCGTCGGCCAGCGGGACGGGCAGTGCGCCGAGCGCCTCCGGGTCGGCCCCGGCCAGCGCCGCGTACAGGCTCCGCCACCAGGCCGGTTCGCGTTCCAGGCCGCCCAGCTGGTCGACCACCTCGGCCAGCGGCACCCGCCGCACCCGCAGCGTGCGCAGCTCGTTGCGGCGCTCCAGGCCGGACGGCAGCAGGCCCGGGAAGATCGGCGCGAGGGCCTCCACCACCGAGTGGTCGGCGCCCTCCAGCACCACCGCGTCGCGCGGCCGCAGCGCCGGGGTGCCCTCCTCGGTGCCGCGCGGGTGCGGCAGGAACGGCGTCCCGGGCAGCCGGTCCAGGATCGCGGTGCGCAGCGCGTTGTCGAGCGCGCCCGCGCCCAGCGGGGACGGCACCAGGTCCAGCGAGTGGGCGTCGGCCCCGCGGGAGCGCAGCAGCTCGGCGTACGCGTCGGCGGCGCGCTCGACCAGGAAGTCGGTCAGCGGGCCGGGGGCGACGTGCCGCCGGGTGGAGTCCAGCGGGAACGAGGCGATCAGCAGCGCGGGCACCCCGAGCGGCTCGTCGCTCGGCGTCGGGGCGTGCACCACGGCGGCGGTGGCGGGCCGCTGCGGCCGGCCGTGCCCGTCCACCGGCACCGCCCAGGTCAGCGTCCACTCCGGCCGGGCCCGCTCCTCGGTGGTCCGGTCCGCCAGCAGCTCCGCGCCGGCCGTCCCGGACGCGCCGACGGTCTGCCAGGTCGTGCTGCGCTCCCCGTCGGTGACGACCACCGTCGGCAGCTGTTCGGGCCGCACGGGCTGCGCGGTGCGGGTCAGCGTCCGCACGCCCTCGGCGGTCTCCACCACCACCTCGGCCAGGCCCGGCAGGGTCAGCAGCAGCGCGTCGTCGACCGCCGTCAGCAGCCGCGCCGTCAGGTCCTCCGCCGCCCGGTCGCGCAGCGGCAGCACCACCACGGTGTCGTAGCCCTCGGGCGCCCGCCCCTCCGCCGGGAACGGCAGCCGCAGCAGCGGCACGTGGCCCTCGCGCCGGGTCAACTCCTCGGCCAGTTCCGGCCGTTCCGCCACCAGCGCCCGGGCCTCGCCCAGCGACCAGCGCACCCCGCCCGCCTGGCTCAGCACCGCGGGCTCGTCACTGACGGCCAGCACCGCCGAGAAGCCCACCCCGAACCGGCCGACCACCGGCCGCTCCTCGCCGCGCTTCGCCGACGCCCGCAGCGTGGACAGCGACTCCACCGCCTCGGCGTCCAGCGCCGCCCCGGTGTTCGCCGCCGCCAGCACCCCGTCCCGCAGCGTCAGCCGCAGCCGCCCCGCGACGCCCGCGCGCGCCGCCGCGTCGGCCGCGTTCTGCGCCAACTCGACGATCAGCCGGTCCCGGTAGCCCCCGAGCGCCAGCTCCTCCTCGGCGTTGGCGTCCTCCCGGAACCTCGCCGGCGCCGCCGTCCACGCCCCCAGCACGGCATGCCGCAACCGCCCCGTACCGAACACATCCGGCCCCTCGGGGGACTCCGCACTGCCGATGATCCGAGACTCCACGTGCCGAGCCGCCCTTCGCGTGGTCTGCGTACGAGTCGGCATTCTGCCAGGGCCCGACGACGCCCCGGGGCGGTGCACAACCAGGGGCGCGGGGAACTGCGCGAGGGGGAACGCACTCGTCGGAAAGATCGCGACGCAGGACAATGACCTGCACGTGATCGCGACCCGGCTGACGTGCGCTCCCCTACTTCACCTACGAGTGCCCGAGCTCCTCCGCCGGCGCGTCCGGCTCGACCGAGCCCGAGCCGCGGTCCGGGTGGATGTGGAGCGGTTCGACCACCGTCTCGTCCAGGATCAGCTCGGACGGCACCGGCGGCGCCGGCAGCACCGCGGCCTCCGAGTGCGCCCCGCACCCGTACGCGAGCGACACCACCTGGCCGTCCGCAGGACCGAACTCGTTGCCGCACACCCCGAACGCCTGCCCCAGCGACCCGCCGATCGGCACCAGGAAGCCGCAGGTGTTGCAGGACGCGGGCGCGGACTGCGCCATCGGCGTCTGCGCCCCGTACGCGGTCTCCCAGCGTTCGGCGGCCTGGTGCAGCCCGCGCCGGGAGAGCACCCGCGGCCGGCCCAGGCCCAGCTCGTCGGCCACGGCACCGATCTCGGCGCGGGCCGGCGGCGGCTGGATGCCGGGCTCCGTGACGACGAGCTCCTCCTCGGCGGCTTCGGCGAGCGCCGAGTTGGGGGCGGGCTCGTCCTCGCCGGTCCAGCCGGGTTCGAGGCGCAGGTCGTCCGCGCCGGTGGGCAGCAGGTCGCCGGGGCCGAGGTCGCCGGGCAGCAGGCGCTCGCTCCACGGCACCCACTGGGGGGCGAGGACGGCGTCGGGGCCGGGCAGCAGCGCGACCTCGTCGAGGGTGACGTTCTTGGCGCGGGGTGCGCGGGCCACGGTGACCGCCCAGTGCCAGCCCCGGTAGGCGGGGTCGAGGCACTCGAAGGTGTGGGTGACCAGGCGCTCGGCGTCCGCGTTCGCCTTCAGGTGGGCGCCGACGACGGACTGTCCGACGCTCTCCACGACTGCCTGGCGGGCGAGATCGACGGCCTCGGCACAGAGCCGGTCAGGGGTACGGCTTCGCATCGCAGCACTCACGGCGTCGGTTCTCTCCCAGTCCTGTCATCCTGCGGTCTGTCCCGAGTCGGCCCTCGCTGGGCGGGCTCGCACCGGTTGCCGCTGCCGCGTCAGCCGGAGCAGCACCCGCAGTCGCGGGACCGATCCATTCTGCTCGACCGGGGACCGCTCCGTGGCCGGGCCGCGCCGCCCCGGTCGGCCACCCCCTGCGCAGGCCGGGCAGGCGCGTAGTGCAGGCTACCCGCCGGTCGGCGGTGGAGCACAGTCCGGGGCCGTGCCGGTGGGCGCGCCGTGCCGCGTTCAATCACTCGTACGGCGTGTGTTTGTCGGGCAGGATGGGCTTGTGGCGGAGGAGAACCCGCCGCAGCACGGACTGCGCCCCGGGCAGGACGAGAGCCGGCCGGAGCCGTCAGTCGCGCCGCGGCAGCATCCCGCAGCCCCCGGCGAGCCGGAGGCGGACGAGCCGCGCCCGACAGCCCGTCAGGCCGAGCCGCGGCCCGGCGAACCGTCCGGCGACGCGGCCCCGACGGTGCGCACGCGCGGGGTGTGGGCCAGGGGCGCGTCCGCCGCGGGGGTGCGCACGGGGCGGGTGGTGCACGGCACGGGGCAGCGGATCCGGAGGGCGACGTCGGCGGAGGGCGCGGGCGAGTCGGGTCTGGCGAAGCTGATCGAGCTGCACGCGCTGAACTCCTTCGGCGACATGCTGATCACGGTGGCGCTGGCGTCGACCATCTTCTTCTCGGTGCCGACCGGCGAGGCCCGCGGCCGGGTGGCGCTCTACCTGGTGATCACGATGGCGCCGTTCGCGGTGCTGGCCCCGGTGATCGGCCCGCTGCTGGACCGGCTGCCGAACGGCCGGCGCTCCGCGGTGGCGATGGCGATGCTGGCCCGGGCGGTGCTGGCCTGGGTGATGGCGGGTCTGGTGCCGGGCGGCGGGCTGGCGTTGTACCCGGCGGCGCTGGGCGTGCTGGTGTCGTCGAAGGCGTACGGGGTGGTGCGCAGCGTGGTGGTGCCGCGGCTGCTGCCGGCCCGGTTGTCGCTGGTGAAGGCGAACTCGCGGGTGACGCTGGCGGGTCTGGTGGCGACGCTGGCGGCGGGCGGGGTGGGCGGGGCGCTGCACCTGATCGGGCCGGCCTGGCCGCTGCGCGGGGCGTTCGTGGTGTTCGTGATCGGCACCCTGATGGCGTTTCACCTGCCGCACCAGGTGGATTCGGCGAAGGGCGAGCAGCGGGCGCAGCTGCTCGCGGAGCCGTCGGAGCCGCGTCCGAAGGGGGTGCTGCGGGCGGTCGGGCCGTCGGTGATCATGGCGTTGCGCGGGGTGGCGGGCCTGCGGTGGCTGGTCGGGTTCCTGGTGATGTTCCTGGCGTTCCTGATCCGCAAGCATCCGCCGGGCGGGCTGCCGGAGACGGTGGCGCTGGGCGTGGTCGCGGCGGCGGCGGGCCTGGGCAACGCGCTGGGGTCGGTGCTGGGGTCGTGGCTGCGCACCCGCGGCTCGGAGTTGACGGTGACGGTGATGCTGCTGCTGGCGACGCTGGCGGCGAGCGCGGCGGCGCTCTGGTACGGCATCGTGACGGTGACGGTGGTGGCGGCGACGGCGGGCATGGCGGCGTCGTTGGCGAAGCTGGCGCTGGACGCGCTGATCCAGCGGGACGTGCCGGAGGCGGTGCGGACCTCGGCGTTCGCCCGGTCGGAGACGGCGCTCCAGCTGAGCTGGGTGGTGGGCGGCGTGGTGGGGATCTCGCTGCCGTTGAACCCGGTGCTGGGTCTGTGGGTGGCGGCGGGGGTGACGGCGGCGGTGCTGCTGTGGACGTTCCGGGCGCTGCTGCGGGTCGGTCCGCGCCGTTCGGCGGCGCGTCCGCGCGTGGCGTAACGTCACCCGACTCGGGCACCCCGGCGTCACGTGATCACGGAAGGCGAGTAGCCTCTTGCGCATGAGCCTCAGCACCAGCGTCACCGCCGGACTCGCCGCCGCCGCCGTCGTCGGCGCCGGCCTTGCCGGTTTCGGCATCTACCAGGCCGTGGACAACGGCAAGCCCGCGAAGAACGAGGCCACGCTGGTCGTCGGCACCTCGTCGGTCCGCGCCGAGCCGGCCTGCTTCAACGGCGGCAAGGCGATCACCGACGCCGACCTGACCGCCTGCGCGAAGCAGGCCGCGAAGGACTCCAAGGACAAGAAGCTCGCCAACCTGGACGTGCGCTCCAGCGACCGCGTCGGCGTGGGCGTGCCGAAGGACCTGGCGGACAAGGGCTGGTACGCGTTCACCGGCTCGGGCCAGAACCGGATGCCGATCACGCAGAACTCCGTCGGCAACACCTTCTCGGGTGCGGTGTCGGCCACCACGGTGATGAGCCCGGGCGACGAGCAGACGCTGGTGACGGTCGCCGCGGTCGACCAGGAGACCAACGAGTACTTCGCGGTGTGGTTCTTCAACCTGAACAACCAGAAGAGCTGACACCCGGTCGATGACCGCTGAGCTTCACGACGAGCAGTCCGGCCCCGCCGCCGGGCTGCTCGTCGTCGTCGCCGTGCCCGCGGAGGCCGAGGCGGTCCGCCGGGGGCTGGGCGAGGGTTCGCCGGTGGAGGTGCTGGCGGCGGGCGTGGGCCCGGCCGCGGCGGCGGCCGGCACGGCGGTGGCACTGTCCCGGGGCCGGTTCCGGCTGGTGCTGTCGGCGGGCATCGCCGGCGGTTTCGCACCCGCCGCGCCGATCGGTTCACTGGTGGTGGCGGACGCCCTGGTGGCGGCCGACCTGGGCGCCGAGACGCCGGACGGCTTCGCGGACGTCGCCGAGCTGGGGTTCGGCACGGCGCGGTACGCGGTGCCGGACGGGGTGGCGAAGCTGCTCGCGGCGGCCACCGGCGGGGCGGTCGGCGAGGTGCTGACGGTGTCCACGGCGACGGGTTCGGCGGAGCGCGCCGACGCGCTGAGGGCGCGTCACCCGGGGGCGCTGGCGGAGGCCATGGAGGGGTTCGGGGTGGCCGAGGCGGCCGCCCGTTTCGGTCTCGCGGCGGGGGAGCTGCGGGCCGTGTCCAACGCCGTCGGGCCGCGCGACCGCGCGGCGTGGCGGATCGGCGAGGCGCTGGCGGCCCTGGAGCGGGCCTTCGCGGCGCTGCCGGTGTCCCGTCTGCTCCAGGAGGTCTGAACCGATGGCCGAGCCGCTGAGCGTCGCCTACTCGCCCTGCCCGAACGACACCTTCGTCTTCCACGCCTGGGCACACGGCCTGGTCGCCGGCGCGGACGCCCCCGAGGTGCGGTTCGCGGACATCGACATCACCAACGGGCTGGCCGAGCGCGGCGAGCTGGACGTCCTGAAGATCTCCTACGGCCAACTGCCGTGGGTGCTGGACGAGTACGCGCTGCTGCCGTGCGGCGGGGCGCTCGGCCGGGGCTGCGGGCCGCTGGTGCTGACCGCCGCGCCGATCGACGCGGCGGAGCTGGCGGGGCGGCGGGTGGCGGTGCCGAGCGAGCGTTCGACGGCGTACCTGCTGTTCCGGCTGTGGGCGGCCGAGGCGGTGCCGGGCGGGTTCGGCGAGATCGTGGTGCTGCCGTTCCACGAGATCATGCCGGCGGTGCGGGACGGCCGGGTGGACGCCGGGCTGGTGATCCACGAGGCCCGGTTCACGTACCAGCGGTACGGGCTGCACTGCCTGGCCGACATGGGCGAGGCGTGGGAGGCGGCGACCGGGCTGCCGATCCCGCTGGGCGCGATCGTGGCCCGGCGCTCGCTGGGCGCCGAGCGGCTGCGCGAACTCGCCGACACCGTGCGCTCCTCGGTGCGGCAGGCCTGGGCGGACCCGGCGGCCTCCCGGCAGTACGTGCTGGCGCACGCCCAGGAGATGGACCCGGCCGTCGCCGACCAGCACATCGGGCTGTACGTCAACGAGTTCACCCCCGACCTCGGCGAGGACGGCTACGCGGCGGTGCGCGGCCTGCTCACCCGGGCCGCCGAACAGGGACTCGTCCCCGCCGTCGACCCGGGCGCGCTGGCCTTCCCCTGAGCGGGGATCAGACGTCGAACTGGTCGGCGATCGCGCGCAGCACCATGGCGATCTTCTGGCCCTCCGGCTTGCTCGGGTAGCGGCCGCGCTGCAGGCCCGGCAGGACGCTGTCCAGCTTGGTGATCAGATCCTGCACGATCGGGGCCATGTCGTCGGCGCTCTTGCGCTGGTTCGCCGCCACCGACGGCAGCGCGTCCAGCAGCGTCACGCTCATCGCCTGGTCGCCGCGGTGGCCCGCGGCGATGCCGAACTCGACGCGCTGCCCCGGCCTCAGGGTGGTGACGCCCGCGGGCAGCGCCTTGGTGTGGACGAAGACCTCGCCGCCGTCGTCGCGCGACAGGAAGCCGTAGCCCTTCGTCTCGTTGAACCACTTGACCTGGCCGGTGGGCATCTCGAAAAGTCCTCGGTGTCGGGTGCGAGCGACCTCGTCCGGTCGCGGGTGGATGTGCGGCTCGGCCGCCGCGAACGGGCGGCCGGTGTCACTCAGTGGGGCAATGATCCCTCAGCGTGCGCCCCAGCGGCGACGGGATTCCGGACCGGGGCGTGGCCGTGCCTCGCGCCTGTCGCGCCTTCCATCGGTCCACACCTCCCATCGGCTCCGGGCGGGCGATTCGTGGACCAGCCGCTGGTCCGCCCGCGCGATGGCTGCATACCCGGGCCCGACGAGGGTCGAAACTCTTTGCGCGCACCGAGTTGCGCGCTGTGACGCAGGGCCGGTCAGGCGGGGTCGGCCAGGTGCCCGCCGAGCCAGCCGAGCGAGGCCGGGAGCATCCGCGACCAGGTGTTGAAGTTGTGCCCGCCGGTCTCCAGGGTGATCGCGGAGACGGTCGTCGCGGTGCCCTTGGCGGCGGCCCGGAACCGCTCGGTCTCGCTGAAGTAGTCGCCGTCGCCCTCCCGGCTGCCGCCCACCAGCAGCGCGGTGCCGGGGGCCGGCAGGTGGGCCAGCCGCCAGTTCAGGTCGGCCTCCTCGCGGCGCTTCTGGTCGCCGCCGAACAGGTCGCCGGTGGTCGGGTCCTCGGCGGCCTTGTAGTAGCCGGACAGCGACACCGCGGCGGAGAACACGTCCGGGTGACGCATCGCCAGCTTCAGCGCGCAGTACCCGCCGGTGGAGTTGCCGATCACGCCGAGGCTGCCCGGGCCGTCCGAGATCCGGTACGAGGAGCGCAGCGCGGCCGGCACGTCGGCGCTGAAGTAGCGGTCGGACTGCGGGCCGCCCGGCACGTCCTCGCACTCGGTGTCGCGCGGCATCGCCGGGGACGGGCGCATCAGCACCAGGACGGTCGGTTTGGTCTTGCCCTCGGTGGTGAGCTTCAGCTGCACCGCCGGGTAGTTCAGCTTGGTGATCAGGTTCTTCGCGTCGCCGGGGAAGCCGGTGATGGCGATCGCCGCCGGGAAGCGCTTGTCCTGGAAGGCGGGCTGGAAGTACTGCGGCGGCAGGTACACGTAGCCCTCGGTGGACAGGCCGGTGGCGGCGCCGGGCAGCCGGACCTTCTCCAGCCGGCCGACCTGCGCCGGGTCGCGGCCCATCGCGCCGGTGTCGCGGACGTTCTCCGAGCTGATCCGCTCGACGCCCTTGGTGCGGCCGAGCAGCTGGTTCTGGATGGTCACCGGGCCGTCGTCGTTGGTGCCCAGCAGGTCGGCCCAGCTGCTGTAGAAGGCGAAGTAGTTGTTGGCGACCAGGCCCAGGGTGCACATCACGGCGAGCTGGGTGCCGACGATGGTGCCCAGCCGGCCGAGCACGGCCTGCCAGCTCCGCCGGGCCAGCCTCGGCCACAGCCAGACCGTGCCCGCCACCATCAGCGCGGAGAACAGCGCCGACAGCGCCAGCACCTTGTGACTGGTCAGTCCCATACCGCCGTGCGCCTCGCTCCCCGCCGATTTCCCCCGGAGGGTTCAGCATGCCTGAGAGCTTCCTGGGAATCCTGAGCGTTCAGGTGGAGGGCGCACGGTCGCGCCCCCGCCGATCGGCGGGGGCGTACGTGGGAAACTGGCACAAAGTCCCCGCGAAGGAGAGCAGCAGTGACCCGTCAGTCCCGCGCAGCCGGTGAGATCGTGGTCCGCGTCGGCGGAGTGGTGTTCGGCCTCGGCACCCTCGCCACCGTCGTGACGTTCATCCCGTTCCTGTTCCACCTGCGGCGGCTGCCGTCCATCGCCTACGGGCTGTCCATGCTGATGCCGCTGGGGATGCTGCTGGCCCTGATCGGGCTGTTCCTCACCGCCCGCGCCGAATCCCGCCGGCGGCGGGCCGCCCGCGAGGCCGCCGCCTCCGCCTGACCGGCCGTCAGGCCAGGTGCGAGGCCAGCCAGTCGGGGAACTCGGTGAGGTCGCGCAGCACCACGTCCGCGCCCGCCTCGGCCAGTTCGGCGGCGCTGTACGGGCCGGTGGCCACGCCCACCGCGACGGCCTCGGCGGCCCGCGCGCCCCGGATGTCGCCCAGGTGGTCGCCGACGTAGATGTCCGCGCCGTGCGCGCGCAGCGCCTCGCCCTTGCCCTCCGCCCACAGGTCGCCGAGCAGGACGTCCACCTCCAGGCCGATGCCGTCCAGGTGCAGGCGGGCGTTCGGCTCCCACTTGCCGGTCACCACCAGCACCCGGCCGCCGACCGCCCGCACCGCCGCGACCGCCGCCAGCGCGCCCGGCAGCTCCAGCGACCCCGCGACGGCGTGCTCCGCGTACAGCGCCCGGTACCGGTCGGCCACCGCGTCCACCTGCTCGGCCGGGAACCAGTGCGCCAGTTCGTGCAGCAGCGGCGGCCCGAGGCGGCTCACCGCCAGCTCGGAGTCGATGAAGGTGCCGGTCTCCGCGGAGAGCACGTCGTAGGTGTCCCGGATGCCCGGGCGGGTGTCGAGGAGTGTCATGTCAAGGTCGAAGCCGACGGTCAGAGCCATGCCACCAAGCCTAGCCAGCGCCGTTTCGGACCGGAAAAGCCGGACGGACGCCCACAATGCGGACATACTGCTGGAGTCCGACCGAGCCATCGGAGGTCCCGGGTGCCGCCCCCGCTCTCCCGCCGCGCCGCCCTCGCCGGGCTCGGCGCCGTCCTGCTCACCGGCTGCGGCCCGCACGACCTCCCGCCGCCGCTGCCCCCGGCCCCCGCCGGCTCCGCGCCGCCGCCCACGCCCAGCCCGACGCCCAGCGTCACCGTCGACAGCGCGGACGGGCCGGTCGCCGTCCCCGGCGGGGCGACCCGGGTGATCGCCCTGGACACCGCCGAACTGGACTCCGCGATCACCCTCGGCATCCCGCCCGTCGGCGCCGCCAAGGCCCCCCTCGACGCCGGCCTGCCCGACTACTGGCCGGCCTCCTGGCGGGCCCGGATCACCGTCGTCGGCGACATCGCCGCCCCGCCGGACCCGCCCGCGATCAGCGCCCTGCGACCGCAGCTGATCCTCTCCAACCGCACCCGCGACGCCGCCCACCTGGACACCCTGCGCGGCCTCGCCCCGACCGTCCTGACCCACACCACCGGCGCCCCCTGGAAGGAGAACTTCCAGCTGCACGCCACCGCCCTGGCCCGCCACGAACAGGCCGCCGCCGTGGTCGACGCCTACGCCCGCCACCTCGACCAGGCCGCCCGGGCACTCGACACCGCCGGCCTCACCGGGCAGCACATCAGCCTGGTCCGGTTCGTCGAGGGCTCCCCCACCGTCCGCCTGTACGCCCGGCAGAACTTCCCCGGCAGCATCCTGGCCGACCTCGGCCTGCCCCGGCCCGACCAGCAGAACACCGACCAGTTCGCCGTCGAGACCGCCCCCGACCAACTCGCCCACGCGGACGGCGACCTGCTGCTCTACTCCGGCTACGGCCACCCCGACCGCAACGGCCTCAACGCCACCCTCGCCTCCCCCGCCTGGCAGGCCCTCACCGCCGTCCGCGCCCACCGCGCCCTCCCGATCGACGACCAGCTCTGGTTCCAGGGCATCGGCTACACCGGCGCGCACTTCCTGATCGCCGAACTCCTCTACCTCCTCGGCGCGAACTGACCCGGCGGAGGGTCGCGGCGGCGGCGGCCGACACGAGCCGTCGGAGGAGCAGCTGCGGCTGTGCAGGCCGGCGCGAGACGCGTGGATGCCGCCGCCGGGCGCTCGACGCCGAACGACGCGGGCGGAGGCGACGCGGGCAGGGCCACCCGTGCCGTCGCCGTCTCCGCCGTTGCGCGGCCACCGCGAGGTACTGCGCCCCACGGCGGACAGGGCCGGCAGACCAGGCCGGATGCCACCGCCCCGCCGCCCCGCCGGACCTCGACGCCCGGCGGTGTGGGCGCAGGCAGCGTGGGCAGCGCCACCCGTGCCGTCGCCGTCTCCGCCGTTGCGCGGCCACCGCGAGGTACTGCGCCCCACGGCGGGAAGGGCCGGCGAACCGGGCCGGAGACCCCAGTCCCCCGCCCCGTCGTCCCGCCGGTCTCCTCGACCCCCGGCGACGCGGGCGGAAGCAGCGCAGGCAGCGGCGAGGTGTCGACCGCCCTGCTCTGCAACGGCGCCCGTGCCGTCGCCACCTCGCCCTTGCCTGGGCCCGGTGGCGTCTCCGCCGTGCGGCGCTACGCCTTGCGGCGGCCAGGGCCGGCGAACCGGGCCGGATGCCACCGTCCCCCGCCCCCGTCGTCCCGCCGGGCCTCGACACCCGGCGACCCAGGCGGCGGCAGCGCGGGCAGCGCCACCCGTGCCATCGCCGTCTCCGCCGTTTGCGCGGCCACCGCCAGGTACTGCGCCTCGCGGCGGACAGGGCCCGATGCCACCGTCCCCTCGCCCCTGCCGTCCCGCTGGTCTCCTCGACGCCCGGCGACGCGGGCGGAAGCAGCGCAGGCAGCGGCGCCTGTACCGTCGCCGTCTTCGCCGTTTGCGCGGCCACCGCGAGGTACTGCCTGAGCCCGATGGCGTCTTCGGCGTGCGGTGCTATGCCTTGCGGCGGCGCAGGGTCAGCGCCAGTAGGAGGAGCGCCGTCAGGACGGCTGCGACGCGCAGGGCGCCGACGCCCGCGTCGAGGGTGGCGCGGCTCGCGTCGGTGCCCGGGGCGAGGGCGGTGCCCCAGCGGCCTTTCTCGCGGCCCCAGTTCCACACGGTCAGGCCGGTCACCGTGATCAGCGGGATGCCCAGCACGGCGAACTTCTTCGTCAGGTCGGACAGTCCGCTCGACAGGTAGGCCAGGCCCCAGCCCAGCACCATCGCCAGCAGCGAACCGGCCCCCGCGCCGCCGAGCAGCACGACCGCCCCGAGCAGCAGCAGCGGTGCGGGCCGCCGCGACCCCCCGGACGCCGCCGGGGTCTCGGCCGGGGCGGGCTCGGGGGCCGGCTGCGGCTTGCCGAACAGCGCCCGCAGGGCTCGCACCGCCAGGCCGGGGCGCGGCTCGGGCGCGGGCTCGGGCTCCGGCTCGGGTTCGGGTTCTGGCGCGGGCTTGGGCGCGGGCTCCGGCTCCTCGGTCGGGAGGTCGAAGTACACCTCCGTCCAGCCGGGGAAGACCGAGGTGACATCGGCCCGGCCGCGCCCCTCCGCCCACTGCGCGGCCCGGTCCACCTCGGCGGGGGACGGGCCCGGCGGCAGGTCGAACTCGACCGGGGGCACCACCGGCTTGTCGAACTCCACCGCGCGCCGCGGGGGCGGGAGCACCGGCGCGGGCGGGACGTCGGGCTTCGGCGGCACCTCGGCTGCCGGCACGTACACGCTCTCCCCGCTGTCCGAGCCGTCCCTCGCCCCGTCCTCACGCCACCACGAGCCGCCCGCCATCGCCCCGCCACCCACCCTCGGAAGTACCGCCTGCCGCACCGAGACGGTACCCACCCGCACCGGCCCGAAGCGAGCCCCGCCGGACGGCGTCGGCGCCCGATCGGAGCGTGATCGCCCAGGGGTTCGACGGGAGTTCTTCCTCCGTTCTGGGCCTCGGACGGGGGCGTTGACTAGGCTGGACCGGATGACCGCACCGCAGAGCGCGCCGCGCGCCACCCGCACAGGCGCCCCCCGGACGCTGGCCGAGGAACTCCGCGGCCGGGAGGACGGGGCTGTCGCCGCGCTGCTCCGGGCCCGCCCCGACCTGCTGAACCCGGTGCCGACCGACCTCACCCAGCTGTCCGCGCGGCTCTCCAGCCGGGCGTCCGTGCTGCGCGCCCTGGAGCGCCTCGACCGCTTCACCCTGCAGACCGCCGAGGCACTGGCCGCCGCCCCCGAGGGCGCGTCCGACACCGCGGTGCGCAACCTGCTGGCCGGTCCCGCCCGGGTCAAGCCGCACGCCGGGGCCGACCCGGTGGACCGCGCCGCCGTGACCGCCGCGCTCCCGGGCGCGCTGGCCGGGCTCCGCGAGCAGGCCCTGGTCTGGGGCCCGGACTCGGCACTGCGCCTGGTCCTCGCCGCCCGCGAGGCGCTCGCCCCCAGCGCGCTCAACCCCGGCCGCACCGGCCTCGGCCCGACCTTCGCCGAGGCCACCGTCGGCATGTCGCCGGCCCGCCTCCAGCAGCTGCTGGCCGGCGCCGGTCTGCCAGCCACCCCCGACCCGGTCACCGCCGTGGCCGCGCTCACCGCGCTGCTCGGCGACCGCAAACGCCTCACCGCGCTGCTCGACCAGGCCCCGCCCGCCGCCGTCGGCCTGCTGGAACGCCTGGTCTGGGGGCCGCCCACCGGCACCGTCCCGGACGCCGCCCGGCAGGTCACCGCCGCCGAGGCGCACAGCCCCGTCGAGTGGCTGCTCGCCCGCGGCCTGCTGCTGCCGTCCAGCCCCACCTCCGTGGTGCTGCCCCGCGAACTCGCCCTGCACCTGCGCGGCGGACGCACCCACCGCACCGTCGAACCCGCCCCGCCCGCCGTGCTGCCCGTCGTCGAACGCGACCCGGCGACCGTCGACCGCACCGCCGCCGGGCAGGCCGCCACCGCCGTCCGGGTCCTCGACGAGCTGCTCGAAGCCTGGGGCCTCACCCCGCCGCCCACCCTGCGGGCCGGCGGCCTCGGCGTGCGCGACCTCAAGCGCGCCGCCCAACTGCTCGAAAGCTCCGAGTCCGACGCCGCGTTCTGGCTCGAACTCGCCTACACCGCAGGGCTGTTGGCCCCCGACGGCGAGATCGACGAAGTCTGGGCCCCCACCCCGGCGTACGACCAGTGGCGGCAGCAGGACACCGCCGAACGCTGGACCCTGCTCGCCCGCGCCTGGCTCACCGCCACCCGGGTCGGCCGCCTCACCGGCACCCCCGACGGCAAGGGCCGGCCGCGCGCCGCGCTCGGCCCCGAACTCGACCGCACGCTCGCCCCGTCCGTCCGCCGCGCCACCCTCGCCCGGCTCGCCGAACTGCCCCCCGGCAGCGCCGCCGGCGCCGAGGCCCTGCTGCCCGTCCTGCGCTGGCACCGCCCGCTGCGCGGCGGCCCCACCGGCGCCGACGGCCGCGACCTGCGCGACCAGCTCGCCGACTGGACCCTGCACGAGGCCGAACTCCTCGGCGTCACCGGCCGCGGCGCGCTCGCCGCCCCCGCACGCGCCCTGCTCGACGGCGCCGACCCGACGCCCGTCCTCGCGCCGCTGCTGCCCGAACCCCTCGACCACGTCATCCTGCAGCCCGACCTCACCGCGATCGCCCCCGGCCCGCTGCTCACCCCGCTCGCCCAGGCCCTCGCGCTCTGCGCCGACATCGAGTCCAAGGGCGGCGCGACCGTCTACCGCTTCACCCCCGACTCCGTCCGCCGCGCCCTCGACGCCGGACGCACCGCCGCCGACCTGCAGACCTTCCTCGGCCGGCACTCCCGCACGCCCGTGCCGCAGCCGCTCGCCTACCTGATCGACGACGTCGCCCGCCGGCACGGCATCCTCCGGGTCGGCGCCGCGAGCTCCTACCTGCGCTGCGACGACCCCCGGCTGCTCGGCGAAGTCCTCGCCGACCGGCGCGCCGCCGAGCTGCGCCTGCGGCTGCTCGCCCCCACGGTGCTCGCCGCCCAGGCCCCGCCCGACACCCTGCTCACCGTCCTGCGCGCGATGGGCTACGCGCCCGCCGCGGAGTCCGCCGAGGGCGACGTCGTGATCACCCGCCGCGACGCCCGCCGGACCCCGCCGCGCAGCGCCCCCACCCCCGTGCCCGACGGCCCCGCCCGGCCCGACGACGCCCTGCTCACCGCCGCAGTCCGCGCCATCCGGGCCGGCGACCGCGCCGCGACCGCCCCCCGCAAGGACGCCGTCGCCGGCCCCGCGAGCGCCGCCGTCCCCCGCACCGCCGCCGCCGACACCCTCGCCTCCCTGCAGACCGCCGTCCTGCTCGGCGAACGCATGTGGATCGGCTACATCAACGCGGAAGGCCTCTCCTCCCAACGCGTCATCGACCCCGTCAAGGTCGAGGGCGGGTTCGTCACCGCCTACGACCACCTCTCGGACGAGGTCCGCACCTTCGCCCTCCACCGGATCACCGGCGTGGCCGAGGTCGACGACTGAGGGGCGCTCACGCGAAGCCTGGCGCCCCCGGTGGCGCGCCTGCCGCTAGATGAGCTGCTTCGCCGCGTCGTTCGCCGCCTTCTGCTTCTTCGCCTCGTCGTCCGCCGACCTGTGCTGCTGCTTCTTCGCGTCCTCCTCCGCCTTCTGCTTCTTCGCCTCTTCCATGATCGCGTGGGTGTCCGGCATCTTCGGCTCCACGCCCGTCAGCAGGCCGGTGCCGGTGAAGACGAGGGTGCCGAGGACGCCGCCGGGCTGGCCGACGTCGGCGACCTGGTCGATGGCCGGGGTGGCGGTCTCGGCGTTCGCGGGGGTGGCGCCGACGGCGGTGGCGAGGGCGGCGCCGGAGAGCGCGAGGCCGGCCAGGATTCGGTTGCGCATGGTCATGGCCTGCCCAACGATCCGGCGGCCGCGGGGTCACGTTCGGCGAACCGCCTCAAGCGTCCGCGGGCGGCGGTTAGACTGCGTGGCGGCCGGCCGGAACCGGGCCTTCGCCGGCGACCGACAGGACCGGAGCCGTGACCACTTCCCCCGCTCTGCCGACCGCGGCCGCCCCCCGGGCGACGTCCCGCGGGCCCGGGGCCCGACCGTCCCGCCGACGTCGGACCGTCCTGTTCAGCCTGCTGAGTTTCGCGGTCTGCCTGGCGCTGGGCCTCCAGCAGTGGACGTCGCTCCAGCTGGGCGGCTTCGACCTGGGGATCTTCGACCAGGGGGTGCGCGGGTACGCGCACTTCGGGCTGCCGGTCTCGACGCTCAAGAGCGTGCACCACGAGTTCCCGCCGGGATTCTCGCTGCTGGGCGACCACTTCTCGCCGGTGCTGGCGCTGCTCGCCCCGCTGTACTGGGTGTGGGACGACCCGCGGATGCTGCTGGTCGGGCAGGCGGCGCTGTTCGCGGCGGGCGTCCCGCTGGTGCGCCGGATCGCGGGCCGGGCGTTCGCGGGGGCGGACGCGCGGGTCCGCGCGCGGGTGCTGGACGTCGCGGCGCTGGTCTACGGGCTGGGCTGGCCGCTCATGATCTCCTCGCGCGGCGGGTTCCACGAGGTGGGGTTCGCCGTCCCGCTGTTCCTGCTGCTGTTCGAGCGGGCGGGGGCGCGGCGCTGGGGCGGCGCGGCTGTCGCGGCGCTGCTGCTGTGCGCCACCAAGGAGGACCTCGGCCTGGCGGTGGGCGCGTTCGGCGCGGTGCTGCTGTGGCGCGAGCGCGGCGGCGGCGACCGGTGGGCGAAGGTCCTCGGCTGCGCGCTGCTGGTGGGCGGGCCGCTGGCCAGCGCCGTGGAGATCGGGTACCTGATACCGGCGATGGGCGGCGAGCCCGGCTACTACTGGAACTACGGGCAGCTCGGGGCGGACGGCGGCGAGGTGCTCCGGCACGTGCTGGGCAATCCGTGGCTGCTGGTGGAGTCGGCGTTCTCCAGCCCGCTGAAGCCGATGCTGCTGGGCTGGCTGCTGCTCACCACGGCCGCGCTGCCGTTCCGCTCGGCCACCTCCCTCGTCGCGCTGCCGCTGCTCGCGGAGCGGATCCTGTCCGACAATCCGAACCACTGGTCGATCGCCCGCCACTACGACGCGTTCCTGTGGCCGATCCTGGTGACCGCCGCGATCGAGACCCTGGGCGTCCTGTGGTCGCGCGGCCACCTCCGCCAGGCCCGCCGGCTGGGCGCCACCGCCGCCGTCCTCTCGCTCGCCGCGTCCGGCGCCCTCGGCCTGTACCACCTGGTCCTGCCGTACGAGTGGCAGCCGAAGGCCCCGACGGCGGCGCTGGCCCGGGCGGCGCAGCTGATCCCGGACGGCGCCACCGTGGAGGCCGACAACCAGGTCGCCCCGCGCCTCACCAACCGCACCCGGGTGATGCTGGCGGACGGCACCCCGCGCGGCCAGGAGTACGTGATCCTCCGCTACACCCAGCGCGCCTTCCCGTTCCAGAAGGACCCCGACCAGGCCGCCTACCGCGCCTTCCTGCTCGCCCACGGCTACCAGGAACTCTTCGACCAGGACGGCGTCACCCTCCTCCACCGCACCGGCTCCACCCCCGCCCCCGGCACCCACCTCCCCGGCCCCGGCTCCACCCCGTACCAGGAGGTCATCCCCCCGGACGTCGGCCACAACTTCTTCCTCGGCTGACCGGCCGACTCGCGCGATGCGGCACACTGGAGGTTTGGCCCGCGCGGAAGGGGATGCACAGGCGTGAACGGACCGCTGATCGTGCAGAGCGACAAGACGCTGCTGTTGGAGATCGACCACCCGCAGGCGGCGGAGTGCCGGCGGGTGATCGCGCCGTTCGCGGAGTTGGAGCGGGCGCCGGAGCACATCCACACGTACCGGGTGACGCCGCTGGGGCTGTGGAACGCGCGGGCGGCGGGGCACGACGCCGAGCAGGTGGTGGACGCGCTGGTGAAGTACTCGCGCTACCCGGTGCCGCACGCGCTGCTGGTGGACGTCGCGGACACCATGGCGCGGTACGGGCGGCTGCAGCTGCAGAAGCACCCGGTGCACGGGCTGGTGCTGACCACCACCGACCGGCCGGTGCTGGAGGAGGTGCTGCGGTCGAAGAAGATCGTGCCGCTGGTGGGGGCCCGGGTCGATCCGGACACGGTGGTGGTGCACCCGTCGGAGCGCGGGCAGATCAAGCAGGTGCTGCTGAAGCTGGGCTGGCCGGCCGAGGACCACGCCGGGTACGTGGACGGCGAGTCGCACCCGATCCACCTGGAGGAGGACGGCTGGCAGCTGCGCCCGTACCAGCGGCACGCGGTGGACGGCTTCTGGCACGGCGGCAGCGGCGTCGTGGTGCTGCCCTGCGGTGCGGGCAAGACGCTGGTGGGCGCGGCGGCGATGGCGGAGGCGAAGTCGACCACGCTGATCCTGGTGACGAACACGGTCTCGGCGCGGCAGTGGAAGCACGAGCTGATCAAGCGGACCTCGCTGACCGAGGACGAGATCGGCGAGTACAGCGGCACCCGCAAGGAGATCCGCCCGGTGACCATCGCCACGTACCAGGTGATGACCACCAAGCGGAAGGGCGTGTACCCGCACCTGGAGCTGTTCGACGCCCGCAACTGGGGCCTGGTGGTGTACGACGAGGTGCACCTGCTCCCGGCGCCGGTGTTCAAGTTCACCGCCGACCTGCAGGCCCGCCGCCGGCTCGGCCTGACGGCGACGCTGGTGCGCGAGGACGGCCGGGAGGGCGACGTGTTCTCGCTGATCGGCCCGAAGCGCTTCGACGCCCCGTGGAAGGAGATCGAGGCGCAGGGCTACATCGCGCCGGCCGACTGCTGCGAGGTACGGGTGACGCTGTCCGACTCCGAGCGCCTGATGTACGCGACCGCCGAGCCGGAGGAGAAGTACCGGTTCTGCTCGACCACGGCGACCAAGCGCCGGGTGGTGGAGCGGCTGGTGGAGAAGCACAAGGGCGACCAGACGCTGATCATCGGCCAGTACATCGACCAGCTGGACGAGCTGGGCGAGGCGCTGGACGCCCCGGTGATCAAGGGCGAGACCTCGAACGCGCAGCGCGAGAAGCTGTTCGAGGCGTTCCGGTCGAAGGAGATCAGCGTGCTGGTGGTCTCCAAGGTCGCGAACTTCTCGATCGACCTGCCGGAGGCCACCGTGGCCATCCAGGTGTCGGGCACGTTCGGCTCCCGCCAGGAGGAAGCACAGCGGCTGGGCCGGGTGCTGCGGCCGAAGGCGGACGGGCACGCTGCGCACTTCTACTCGGTGGTCGCCCGGGACACCGTGGACCAGGACTTCGCGGCGCACCGCCAGCGCTTCCTGGCCGAGCAGGGCTACGCGTACCGGATCGTCGACGCCGACGACCTGTAGGAGCGGCTACATCTTGACGCCGTCGCGCCCGAGGAAGAGGACGCGCGCGGCGGTGTCGAGCACGATGCCGACGTTGCGGACGGCGTTGGCGAGCGGGCCGCGGCGCCGTCCGTGGGTGCCGTTGAGCTGCGGGTTCATTCGTTCGGTCGTCATGTCTCCACGCTAGGTTCACACCCGTGCGGCGGACATCAACCGAAAGGCCGTACCTGTCGGGCGGCCGGTCGTCCCGCAGGCGTACCGACCCCTACGCCGCCTAGGGGTGCCGTCCCCCAGGGGAACCGGCGGGAAATGGATTCGCACCCCGGCGGCGGCGGGTCTAGGATCGTCCGTCTGCCCCTCCCGAACCGTGGTGCCGCGTCGGCAGCCGTGGGAGGTGCCGGCCGCTCGGAAACCGGCCGGTGTCCTTCACCGTGAGCCAAGACGAGTCCGCCGCCCCGTGATGCCGGGCGGCCGGGAAGGTCCGCCGTGCACTCCCCCACCCCTGCCGACACGTTCGCCGCCGACACCGGTCCGCTGGGCCGCGAACGCTCCCACCTGGCCGCGTCCCGGGCCGCCCTGAAGGCGATGCGGGAGGACGTCGAGGCGCTGGACCTGCGCGACGTCACCGGCACCTGGGTGTCCGCGCTGGTGCTGCAGAAGCAGATCGACGAACGCATCAAGGCCCTCGCCGACCTCGCGCACACCCCGCTGTTCTTCGGCCGCCTGGACTACCTGCACGCGATCAGCGAGGCCGACTCCGAGGGCAGCGGCGGCGAGCAGTTCTACATCGGCCGCCGGCACGTCCACGACGCCGACGGCGACCCGATGGTGATCGACTGGCGCGCGCCGGTCTCCCAGCCGTTCTACCGGGCCAGCCGCAAGGACCCGATGGACGTCGCCAAGCGTCGCCGATTCGGTTACACCGGCGGCGAGTTGACGGCCTACGAGGACGAGAACCTGTCCGACCCGGACGAGGGCGACACCCGCTCCGCGCTGCTCGCGGCCGAGATCGAGAAGCCCCGCGTCGGCCCGATGCGCGACATCGTCGCCACCATCCAGCCCGAGCAGGACGAGATCGTCCGCGCCGACATCTCCGGCACCGTCTGCGTCCAGGGCGCCCCCGGCACCGGGAAGACCGCCGTCGGCCTGCACCGCGTCGCCTACCTGCTGTACGCGCACCGCGAGCGGCTGGCCCGCACCGGCACCCTGGTGGTCGGCCCGAACCGCTCCTTCCTCCAGTACATCGAGCAAGTCCTGCCCGCGCTCGGCGAGTTGGACGTCGCCCAGGCCACCGTGCAGGAACTCGTCGGCCACGTCGAGGTGCGCGGCGCCGACACCGCCGAGGCCGCCCGGATCAAGGGCGACGCCCGGATGGCCCGGGTGCTGCGCAACGCCGTCCGGGCCGGGATCACCCTGCCGACCGAGCCCTGCGTGGTGGTCCGCGGCTCCCGCCGCTGGCGCGTCCCCGCCTACGAACTCGAAGAGATCGTCCGCGAGTTGATGGACCGCGACATCCGCTACGGCGCCGCCGCCGAGGCCCTCCCGCAGCGGATCGCGCACGCCGTCCTGGTCAAGATGGAGCAGGGCGGCGAGGCCCCCGACGACCGGGTGCAGGACGCGGTGGCCCGCAACGCCGCCGTGAAGGCCGTCGTGAAGGCCTGCTGGCCCGCCGTCGACCCGGTCAAACTGGTGCACCGCCTGCTCGCCGACGCCGAGTTCCTGGCCGCCGCGGCGGACGGCGTCCTCACCGCCGAGGAGCAGGCCACCGTCCGGTGGGCCAAGGCGCCGCGCTCCGCCCGCACCGCGCCGTGGTCCGCCGCCGACGCCGTCCTGATCGACGAGACCGCCGACCTCGTCCACCGCACCCCGTCGCTCGGCCACGTGGTCGTCGACGAGGCCCAGGACCTCTCCCCCATGCAGTACCGCGCCGTCGGCCGCCGCTGCACCACCGGCTCCGCGACCGTCCTCGGCGACCTCGCCCAGGGCACCACCCCGTGGGCGACCGGCAGTTGGCAGGAGGCGCTGCACCACCTCGGCAAGGACGGCGCCCACATCGAGGAGCTCACCCAGGGCTTCCGCGTCCCCGGCGAGGTCATCGCCTACGCCTCCCGGCTGCTGCCCGCGATCGCGCCCGGCCTGGCCCCGGCGACCTCCGTCCGCGACACGCCGGGCTCACTGGTCGTCCGCCACGTGCCCGCCGGGCGGGACGAGGCCGTCCTCGCCGCCTGCCGCGACGCCCTCCGCCACGAAGGCTCCGTCGGCCTGATCGCGGCGGACGCGCGGATCCCCGCCCTCGCGCAGGCGCTCGACGCCGCGGGGCTGCCCTACCTGGAACCCGGCACCGAGACCACCGCCGACGCCCGCCTGACCCTCGCCCCGGCCTCCCTCGCCAAGGGCCTCGAATACGACTACGTGGTCCTCGACGAACCCGCCGCGATCATCACCGGCGAACCCGACCACCGCACCGGCCTGCGCCGCCTCTACGTCTCCCTGACCCGCGCGGTCTCGGGACTGACGGTGCTCCACACGGAGCCGCTCCCGGAGGAGTTGGGCTAGACGAGGAGCGCAACCCCGGGGGCGCGAGGAACTGCGCGAGGGGGAACGCACCACGTCCGCAAGATCGCGACGCAGGACAATGACCTGCACGTGATCGCGACCTTACGGACGTGACTTGCGCTTGTCGCGCAGTTCCCCGCGCCCCTGGTGGTTCACCCTCCGATCAGAGTCCGCCACTCGGCGACCTTCGCTGCGTCCACCGCCCCCGCCCACCCCCCCGTGCGCGCCGCGCCGCCGATGTGGAACGCGTCGAAGCCCGCGGAGCGCAGGTCGGGGACGTGTTCGGCGCGGAGGCCGCCGCCGACGAGGATCTGCTGGCGGTAGCCGGGTTCGCCGGCCTTGGCGAGTTCGCCGATGAGGACCTCCTGGCCGGCGTCCACGCCGGCCGCCGCGCCGGAGGTGAGGAAGGTGTCGAGTCCGGGCAGGTCGGCGACGGCGGCGCGGACCTCGGAGCGGTCGGCGCTGTGGTCGATGGCCCGGTGGAACGTCCAGCGGCAGCCGGCGACGGCGTCCGCGACGGCGCGGGTCGCGTCGAGGTCGACCGCGCCGTCCGGGGTGAGGAAGCCGAAGACGAACTCCTCCGCGCCCTCGGCGCGGAGGGCTTCGGCGCGGGCCAGCAGCACGTCGAGGTCGCCGGGCGCGAAGCCGTCGCGGATGCGGAGCATGACCCTGAGCGGCAGCGAGACCGCGGCGCGGATCGCGGCGAAGTCCCGGACGGTGGGGGTGAGCCCGTCGGCGGCCATGTCGGTGACCAGTTCGAGGCGGTCCGCGCCGCCCGACTCGGCGGCCCTCGCGTCCTGGGCGGTCAGCGCGATCACTTCGAACATTGGTCTAGACATATCCGATAGCCTGCCACATCGTCCCGCGCCGAGCGACCCCCCTCGGCCGTTCGGCCCCGCGTCCTCCTCCGTTCGTCCCCCGCTGGTGTCCCGTTCGCCCGATCCGCTCCCGTTCAGCCCAGCGGGGAGGCGATCTGACGCCCCGCCGGACGGGCGGATCCGAGCAGCCGGAACGCCAGCAGCAGCACCAGCGCGGTCGTGAGCGCGTAGGGCGCGGCCCGCCACACCCCGCCGAGCTGCTCCCAGAGCGAGAACAGGCTGAACGCGGCGGTCAGCGGCAGCAGCGCGAGACCGAGCGCGGCGGGCAGCAGCCGATCGCGGGCTGCGAACAGCATCAGCAGCAGGGGGAGCAGCAGCAGCGCGACCGGCCACCAGCCGTCCATCAGGTTGCGGGTGTCGTAGCCGCCCTGGGCGCGGGTCGCCGCGAAGCCGGCGGCCGCGCCGGCCAGGATCAGCAGCCGGTCGGTCCGGCCGTGCGCGTCGGCCGGGCGGGTCGGGGCGACGGCCAGCATCAGGCCGCCCAGCAGGTAGGGCAGCAGGGCGGTGGTCTCGTAGGCGAAGAACCAGCCGCTCCACACCCCGCTGGCCGGCAGGCTCAGCGCGGCGTGCCCGATCCGGACGGCGCCGAGCAGCGCCACCACGGTGCCCAGCAGCCGGACGGCCCGCCAGGCGCCGAGCGCGCCGGCGGCGACCAGCAGCAGCGGGATGACGGCGAGGCCCAGGACGGCGATGTTCTCGACCAGGTGGGGCCAGGGCAGGTCGGTCCCGGAGCGGGCGGCGCGAGTGAGCGTGTACTCCCGCCAGTCGCCGACGCCGGGCAGGACGGCGAGGCCGAGCAGGGCGCCGACCAGCAGCGGGGCGGCGGCGGCCAGCAGCCGGCCGGGGAGCGCGGTCTCGGTCAGCCCGGTGCGCAGCCGCAGGCCGTACGCGGCGAGGTCGAGGGCTTCGCGGGCGGTGGCGAGGCGGCCGGAGCCGGCGGTGCTGTCGGCGAACACCTCGGCGAGTTCGGCGCCCCGGTCGCGGCGGTAGCGGGCGGGGTAGAGCGCGAGCGCGGTGCGCAGGGCCATGTTCACGCGGTCGCTCCCCGGGGACGGACGGCGCCGCCGAGGCGGCGCTGGGCCTCGGCGGCGACGGTGCGCAGCCGCTCGGCCTCGGTGGCGAGGACGCCGCGGCCGGCGGTGGTGAGGGCGTACGTGCGGCGGGCCCGGCCGTCGACGATCTCCTCGGCGGCGACCTCGATCAGGCCCTGCTGGAGCAGCCGGTCGAGCGCGCCGTACAGGGTTCCGGTGCGGAGCTTCACCCGCCCCCCGGAGATCGCGTCGACCTCCTGGATCAGCGCGTATCCGTGCCGGGGGGCGTCCGCGAGGGCGGTGAGCAGCAGCAGGGTGGGTTCCTGCATGGCGCGTTCAGTCATACGACTACATATATCGCCGACCTGCCTATCCGCGCCATCCCGCCGGGTCGTCCCGGCGCAGCGCGCCGAGCAGGCCGGCGGCCACCGGCAGGGCCAGCGCGAGCAGCGCGATGGTGGCCCACGGGATGTCGGCGGGGTTCAGCACGGCGGGCGCGCCCATCACGCCGGACACCCGGGAGCGCAGCAGGGCGTACGCGGGGACGAAGCCGCTGACGGTGCCGAGCACTCCGCCGAGCAGGGCGATCAGGCCGGCCTGGAGTCCGGCGACGGTGCGCCGGGTGCGGGGCCGGGCGCCGATCGCGGACAGCAGGGCGCGTTCGCGGCGGGCGTCGGCGGCGGCCAGCGCGGTGGAGACCACGGCCGCGCCGAGCACCACCAGGGCGGCGAAGCCGCTGAGCGCGACCTGCATCACGCTGTCGGTGGCGCGGTAGCCGCGTTCCACCCCGAACTCGGCGTGCGGCGCGAGCCGGGCGACGGTGGCGGCGGCCCGCTGTTCGGCCTGCCGGGCGACGGGCGCGGTGGGCAGCCAGATCGCCCCGGCGGGCGCGGCCTTCAGGCCGAGTCCGCGGACGGCGTCCGGCGAGATCACCACCGCCGTGTACCGCTGCGAGGCGGGCCGGTCGACCAGGACGGCGTCCACGGCGATCTGCTTGACCTCCATGCCGTTGCCCTGCATCTGCAGCACCGCCTTGCCGTCGTGCAGGTAGGACGGGTCGGTGACCACGGCCTTCCCGGCGAGCAGCGCCGCCTCGGCCTCGCGGTCGTGCAGCGCCAGCAGGTTGCGCAGCACCGGGGCGTCGCCGACCACGACCGACTTGGTGACGGTCCGGCCGTAGCGCGGCCCGCCCTCCGCGGTGACCACGCTGGAGCAGCCCTCGCAGAAGATGTACTGCGCCTGGTACAGGTCGGCCCGCTCGCCGAGGTCCGGCAGGTCCTGGACGACGGCGGTGCGCAGCTGCGGCATGGTGTCGGTGTCGCCGTTCAGAACGACCCGGACGGAGCCGACGGGCTGCTCCAGCCGGTAGGAGGCGCGGTCCTGGGCCTCGGCGCCGGCGGTGTGCACGCCGACCGCGACGGCTCCGGCGACGGCGGCGAGCACGGCGGCGACCGCCGGTCCGGTGCGGGAGCGGTGCCGGGCCATGTCGCGCAGCGCGAGGCGCGGTCCGACCGGCAGCAGGCGGGCGAGCCGGCCGAGCAGGGCCAGCAGCGCCGGGGTGAACAGCAGCAGGCCGAGTTCGGCGAGCGTCGCGCCGCCCAGCACCGACAGGGTGCGGGTGGTGAGCCCGGCGAGCACCGGCATCGCGGCGGTCGGGGCGACCACCGCCCCGTACAGGGCGAGGCCGACGCCGGCCAGCACCACGACCACGCCGAGCACCGGCGTCCAGCGGGCGGAGCGGCGCACCGGGTCGCGGTCCGTCAGGCCGTCCAGCACCTCGCGGCGGCCGGCCTGCAGGGCGGGCAGCAGCGCGGCCAGCAGGGCGGTGACGGTGCCGACCGCGGCGATCGCCGCCAGGTCGGCGGGGCGCAGGGTGAACGCGCCGAACCGGCTGCCGCCCCACTCCTCGATCGGGCCGCGCAGCACCGCGACCAGTGCCGCGCCGAGCACGGTGCCGAGGGCCGCGCCGGCCGCGCCCAGCACCAGGCCGCCGCCGAGCACCACGGCCCGGACGTGGCCGGGGCGGCCGCCGGCCGCGCCGAGCAGGGCGAGTTGGCGGCGGGCCCGGCGGGCGCCGACCGCGAACGCCGGGCCGGCCAGCAGGGCGACCTCCAGCAGCGCCATCGCGGCGGTGGTGGCGACCGTCATCATCCGGCGCTCGCGGGCGTCCTCGGCGCCGACGGCCTCCTGGCGTTCCAGCGCGTCGGCCGGCGGGTGCGCGGCGACCTGGCGGCTCGCCAGGGTGTAGCCGTAGCGGTTGAGTTCGCGGACCTGCTCCCAGCCGAGGGTCGCCCCGGCGGGCAGCCGGACCAGCCAGGCGGCCTTCTTGGCGGCGGCCTGCTCGGCACTCGGGTCCTGCGGGGCGAGCCCGGCGGTCACCTGCGCGGCGTCCAGCTGCTGGTACAACTCGCCGGGGCGGGCGACCAGTTCGGACTTGTTCAGGTCGCCGGGGTGCTCCACGGCGCCGGTCAGCGTGAACGGGGTGGACTCCAGGCCGCGGACGGTGACCCGGTCGCCGATCCGCAGGCCGGTGTCGGCGAGGAACGCCCGGGTGGCGGCGGCCTCGTGGGCCGCGGCGGGGGCCCGGCCGGAGACCAGGTTCAGCCGGCCCTGCCACAGGTCGCCGGCCAGGTCGGCCTCGAAGGTGTCGACGGGGGCGAGGCCGTCACGGGTCTGCACGGAGGCGACCGGGCCGGTGCGGGCCGGCGTCAGGACGCTGCCCTTGGGGAGCAACTCGCCCAGCAGGACGGTCGGTTCGGTGGCGGCGGCGCGCTTCTGCTCGGGCGTCTCGCTGCCCGGGCGCAGCGGCAGGGTGCGGACGCCGTCGGCCGGGAACACCGACTGTTCGACGGCCCGGCCCGGGTCGTGGGCGCCGATCAGGGCGTCCGCCCGGCCCATCAGCCGGTCCGACCGCTCGGCGGCGCCGAGCTGGCCGCTGCGGTGCACCACGTCCACGCCGGTCGCGCCCAGCACCGGCAGCGCGATCATCGCGACCACCAGGGCGCTGCGGCCCTTGGCCCGCCACGCGTCGCGGCGCGCCATCCGCAGCACCGCCCGCCAGGCGCTCATCGGCCGGCTCCGGTGCGCTGCGCCGCCTCGCGGAGGAAGCGGCCGTCCCGCAGGAACACCACCCGGTCCGCCCAGGCCGCGTGCGTGGGGTCGTGGGTGACCATCATCGCGGCCGCGCCCGCGTCGCAGCGCGCCCGCAGGACCTGCAGCACGGCCTCACCGGTGGCCGAGTCCAGCGCGCCGGTCGGCTCGTCGGCGAGCACCAGGCGGCGCTCGCCCGCCAGCGCCCGCCCGATCGCGACCCGCTGCTGCTGGCCGCCGGACATCTCCTCCGGGAAGCGGTCGGCGAGTTGGGGGATGCCCAGCTCCTCCAGCGCGGCCACCGCCTCGGCCCGCGCGGTGCGGGCGGAGACGCCGTCCAGCTCCCGCGGCAGCGCGATGTTCTCCGCCGCCGTCAGCGACGGGATCAGGTTGTACGACTGGAACACGTAGCCGACCGAGCGACGCCGCACATCGGCGAGCTTCGCCCGACTCAGGCCCTCCAGCGGGGTGCCCTCGACCAGCACCCGGCCGACCGACGGACGGTCCAGACCACCGGCCAGCGCCAGCAGGGTGGACTTCCCGGAGCCGGACGGCCCCATCACGGCCAGGAACTCCCCGGCCCGCACCTCCAGGTCGATCGGGTGCAGGGCGTGCACCTCGGCCTCGCCCCGGCCGTGCACCCGGCCGACTCCCTCCAGGCGCAGCACTGCCTGCGCGCTCGATCCGGTCATGGCTCCCCCTCGGAACAGCGGAACGTCTTGCATACCGAGTATGTATAGCCGTCGAGCGTCGACTACTCAAGTGTGCGTCATAAGTCGGTGAACTACATATAAGCTCGATCACATCACGGGGCCGCATCCGACCGGGAAGGAGCAGAATGGCCGTCATGACCGCCTCGCTGTCCGAGCGGTGGCACGCCCTGCTCACCCGCTGCGGCGCCACCGTCGATCCGGAGCCCTACGCCCGCGACCTGCTCGAACGCTGGGCCGAACCCCAACGCCGCTACCACACCACCGACCACCTGCGGGCCGTCCTGGACCGGATCGACGAACTCACCGACCACGCCGACGACCCGGACGCCGTCCGACTCGCCGCCTGGTTCCACGACGCCGTCTACCGGCCCGACCGCTCCGAGAACGAGGAACGCAGCGCCGCGCTGGCCTGCCGCGCCCTCCGCGAGGCGGGCCTGCCCGAACCCCTGGTCCACGAGGTCGCCCGGCTGGTCCGACTCACCGTCACCCACCACCCGGCCCCCGGCGACCACAACGGCGAGGTCCTCTGCGACGCCGACCTCGCCGTCCTCGGCTCACCGCCCGACCGGTACGCCGCCTACGCCGCCGCCATCCGCGACGAATACTCCTTCGTCCCCCCGGACGCCTTCCGCGAGGGCCGGGCCGCGATCCTCCACCACCTCCTCGCCCTCCCCGCCCTCTACCGCACCCCCGAGGCCCACGCCCGCTACGACGCCCGGGCCCGCACGAACATGCAGGCGGAGCTCAGGGAGCTGGAGGCCTGAACCGGTCGGCGCGGCCTCAGGCCAGCTCGCCGACCGCCGCGACGACGATCCCCTTCTTGCCGCAGACCCAGTGCGGGTCCGCCCCCAACTCCGGCTCCACGCTCAACGCGTGCGGATCGTCGTCCTCCGCCGCACAGGCCTCGCACAACGGCCAGCGCCCGTACGACTCCAGCAGCGCGTCCTGCACGTCCTGCGCGACCAGCCCGAGCACGAACTCGCGCCCGTCCGGCCACTGTTCGAGCCACCACCGCCGGTGGGTGACGGCATCCTCGACCAGCGAGACGATCGCGGCATCGGCGACGTCCCGCGCGGTGAGGTCGGCAAGGATCTGCGCCCGCGCATTGTGCAGGGCGGTTTCGATTTCGGGGCTGGCCATCCGCCCATTGTCCCAAAGAACGCCGCGAGGGCGGCCTCCCGAAGGAGACCGCCCTCACGGCGTGAGAACGACGGATCCGTCCGAAGGGCCGGATCAGAAGTCCATGTCACCGCCCGGCATGCCGCCGCCGGCGGCCGCGGCGGCCTTCTCCGGCTTGTCGGCGATGACGGCCTCGGTGGTCAGGAACAGCGCCGCGATGGAGGCGGCGTTCTGCAGGGCGGAGCGGGTGACCTTGGCGGGGTCGATGATGCCGGAGGCGATCAGGTCGACGTACTCGTTGGTCGCGGCGTTCAGGCCGTGGCCGGCGGGCAGGTTGCGGACCTTCTCGACCACGACGCCGCCCTCGAGGCCGGCGTTGGTGGCGATCTGCTTGATCGGGGCCTCCAGGGCCACCCGGACGATGTTGGCGCCGGTGGCCTCGTCGCCGTCCAGCTCCAGCTTCTCGAACGCGACACCGGCCTGCAGCAGGGCGACGCCACCGCCGGCGACGATGCCCTCCTCGACGGCGGCCTTGGCGTTGCGCACCGCGTCCTCGATGCGGTGCTTGCGCTCCTTGAGCTCGACCTCGGTGGCCGCGCCGGCCTTGATGACGGCCACGCCGCCGGCCAGCTTGGCGAGGCGCTCCTGGAGCTTCTCGCGGTCGTAGTCCGAGTCGGAGTTCTCGATCTCGGCGCGGATCTGGTTGACCCGGCCGGCGACCTGGTCGCTGTCGCCGCCGCCGTCGACGATGGTGGTCTCGTCCTTGGTGATGACGACCTTGCGGGCGGTGCCCAGCAGGTCCAGGCCGGCGTTCTCGAGCTTGAGGCCGACCTCCTCGGAGATCACGGTGCCGCCGGTCAGGATGGCGATGTCGCCCAGCATGGCCTTGCGGCGGTCGCCGAAGCCCGGGGCCTTGACGGCGACGGACTTGAAGGTGCCGCGGATCTTGTTCACGACCAGGGTCGACAGGGCCTCGCCCTCGACGTCCTCGGCGATGATGACGAGCGGCTTGCCGCTCTGCATGACCTTCTCCAGCAGCGGGAGGAGGTCCTTGACCGAGGAGATCTTGGAGTTGGCGATGAGGATGTACGGGTCCTCGAAGCTCGTCTCCATGCGCTCCAGGTCGGTGGCGAAGTAGGCGGAGATGTAGCCCTTGTCGAAGCGCATGCCCTCGGTGAGCTCAAGCTCCAGGCCGAAGGTGTTGCTCTCCTCGACGGTGATGACGCCTTCCTTGCCGACCTTGTCCATGGCCTCGGCGATGAGCTCGCCGATCTGGGTGTCGGCGGCGGAGATGGAGGCGGTGGAGGCGATCTGCTCCTTGGTCTCCACGTCCTTGGCCTGGGCCAGCAGCTGGTCGGAGACGGCGGCGACGGCCTTCTCGATGCCGCGCTTGAGGGCCATCGGGTTGGCGCCGGCGGCGACGTTGCGCAGACCCTCGCGGACGAGCGCCTGGGCGAGCACGGTGGCGGTGGTGGTGCCGTCACCCGCGACGTCGTCGGTCTTCTTGGCGACCTCCTTGACGAGCTCCGCGCCGATCTTCTCGTACGGGTCCTCGAGCTCGATCTCCTTGGCGATGGAGACACCGTCGTTGGTGATGGTGGGGGCGCCCCACTTCTTCTCCAGGACGACGTTGCGACCCTTGGGGCCGAGCGTGACCTTCACGGCGTCGGCAAGCTGGTTCATGCCACGCTCAAGGCCGCGGCGGGCTTCCTCGTCAAAGGCAATGATCTTGGCCATTAGAAGTGGTCCTCCGGGACACGGTCGACTGCTCGGACCAAGGGGGTGCCCGCGACGGACGGCCCAGGACGCGGGGGTCTCCTCCCCTACCGCTTCCGGGGCCTCACCGGCCCGGTCCGTTGTCACTCTCACGCTGTGAGTGCTAACGCCAATGATTAGCACTCGGGGGTGTCGAGTGCAAGCCCATTCGGCATGCCCGGACAGGCGCCCGGGAAACCCCGCGGGCCGGCTCCGAGCAAACCCGCAGGCCCGGCCCGGAAACGCCGGCAGGCCCGGCCCCGGACGCGCGTCGCGCCGGAGCCGGACCTGCCGGTTGGTACCTGTCGTGCGTGCGGTCCTGCCGGGCTGTCAGGCGCCGGCGGCACGAACCATGTCGGCCTGCGGACCCTTCTGACCCTGCGAGATCTCGAACTCGACCCGCTGGCCCTCTTCCAGGGTGCGGTAGCCGTCCATCTGGATCGCGCTGTAGTGGACGAACACGTCCGCTCCACCGTCGACCGCGATGAAGCCGTAGCCCTTCTCGGCGTTGAACCACTTGACGGTGCCCTGAGCCATTCCGAACTCCCCTTGTGCTGTGCTGGCCCTTCAGAGATCCGCGGGACGCGGACCCGGAGGTCTGGAAGGCCGGCCTGTGGGGACTCCCCCCCGTACGGCGCAGCCTCTGTCGCGGCTGAATGTATCCGGATATGCGCCCTGCGCAACAGGCCCTAATTTCGCGGAAACTCCGTACCCGCCAGGGGATATGACGGGGCGAAAGGTGTGCGGGGCGACAATTGCCACCGGACATAACGGACGCGTCACCGCAAATCGCCGGAAGAATTCTGACGGCGGCCTGACAGGTCGGGCGGTGAACGGTCCGGCGCATGTCTCAGAGCGCGGGACGGGACGGGGACCGGCGCGAGTGCGATTCGGGGAAAAACGAGGATTGGAACGGGCCGTATCGGGGAACGGCGCCACCGGCACTCTACTCCTGTGCGGGCGCCGGAATTCCAGCGCCCCGCCGGGCCGGAAACCCGGCCGCCCGCACCCGGGAAGCGCACCCGGCGCGGATGCGGCAAGCCGCCGCCAGGCGGTTCGGAAATCGAATTCCGAAGGCCTGACGGCGGCTGCCGGGACGGGGCGAATGCGCGGCGTCAGCAGCCGCCGGCCACCGCCGGAATGATCGACACCGAGGCGCCGTCCTTGATCTCGGTCTCCAGGCCGTCCGCGAAGCGCACGTCGTCGTCGTTGACGTACACGTTGACGAAGCGGCGCAGCTTGCCGGTGTCGTCCAGCAGGCGGGCGGCGATGCCGGCGTGGTTGGCCTCCAGGTCCGCGATGACGGCGGCCAGGGTGGCGCCCTCGGCGGTCACCTCGGCGGCGCCGCCGGTGTAGGTGCGGAGGATGGTGGGGATGCGGACGGTGGCGCTCATGGGGGTGCTCCTAGGAAGGCGTGGGGGCGGCGGTTCAGGCGGAGACGAGGCCGGCGGCGCGGAAGGACTCCAGCGTCGGGCGGATCACGGCGGTCATGCCGGAGTCGGCGACCGCGTCGAGGGTCTTCAGGCCGTCGCCGGTGTTGATCGCGACGGTCTCCTTGCTCGGGTCGAGCTGCCCGGTCTCGACCAGCTTCTTGAGCACGCCGACGGTGACGCCGCCGGCCGTCTCGGCGAAGACGCCCTCGGTGCGGGCCAGCAGCTTGATCGCCTCGACCACCTCGGCGTCGGTGACGTCCTCGACGGCCCCGCCGGTGCGGCGGGCGATGTCCAGCACGTACGGGCCGTCGGCCGGGTTGCCGATCGCCAGCGACTTGGCGATGGTGTCCGGCTTGACCGGCTTGATCACGTCGCGGCCGGCCTTGAAGGCGGCGGAGACCGGGGAGCAGCCCTCGGCCTGGGCGCCGAAGATCTTGTACGGGCGGTCCTCGACCAGGCCGAGCTTGATCAGCTCCTGCAGGCCCTTGTCGATCTTGGTGAGCTGGGAGCCGGAGGCGATCGGGATGACGATCTGCTCGGGCAGCCGCCAGCCGAGCTGCTCGCAGATCTCGAACGCCAGGGTCTTGGAGCCCTCGCCGTAGTACGGGCGCAGGTTGACGTTGACGAAGCCCCAGCCCTCGCCGGCCGGGTCGCCGATCAGCTCCGAGCAGAAGCGGTTCACGTCGTCGTAGTTGCCGTCGATGCCGACCAGCTCGCCGCCGTACACCCCGGCCATCACGACCTTGCCCTGCTCCAGGTCGTGCGGGATGAACACGCAGGACTTGAAGCCGGCCCGGGCCGCGGCGGCGCCCACCGCGCCCGCCAGGTTGCCGGTGGAGGAGCAGGACAGCGTGGTGAAGTCGAACGCGCGGGCGGCCTCGATGGCGCAGGCCACCACCCGGTCCTTGAAGGAGTGGGTGGGGTTGCCGGAGTCGTCCTTGATGTGCAGCTGCGCGGTGAAGCCCAGCTCGCGGCCCAGGTTGTCGGCCTTCACCAGCGGGGTCCAGCCCGGGTTCAGGTTCGGCTTGCCGGCGACGTCGGCCGGGACGGGCAGCAGCGGGGCGTAGCGCCAGATCGACGCCGGGCCGGCCTCGATCCGCTTGCGCAGCTCCTCGGCGTCGTAGCCGGCGTAGTCGTAGGCGATCTCCAGCGGGCCGAAGCACTCCAGGCAGGCGAAGCTCGGGCCGAGCGGGAAGCGGGTGCCGCACTCGCGACAGGACAGCGCGGTGGCCGGACCGAGGTCGACGGCGGCGGGTGCGGGGGTGTCAACAGCCATGGTGGCGAGGCCCTTTCTCCTCATCTTCCCCGGGTCGCGGTCGCGCCCGGGACGGAATTGGCACCTGTCCCGCCGGGCCTGCGCGGCCGCACGGGAGGGTTGCCGGGACTTCAACGGGCCGTTCCCTCAGTCCCTCTGGATGAGCTCTGTGAAGTTGTGGTCGTACGCTGCGAAAGACCCCGACGTGCGAAGGTCCGAACGCAGTACGAAGACTGTAACGGAAGGCCGGTGCAGTCGAACCCCACCGTCCGACACCCGAGACGGTCCGAGACAGGGAGCGAGATCTTGGCCGAGCAGCCCGAGCCCGGGATACTGCCGGAGGTGGCCGACTGGCTGCGCCGCCGATCCTGGACGGCCGCCGACCGGCCGCTCGACCGGCTGCTCGCCGCCAAGCGCGCCGCCGGCCCGGCCGGCACCGTCAGCGTGGTGCTGCCCGCCCTGGACGAGGAGCCCACCGTCGGCGAGATCGTCACCGCGATCCGCACCGAGCTGATGGAGCGCGTCCCCCTGGTGGACGAGCTGCTGGTGGTCGACTCCGGCTCGGTGGACGGCACCGCCGCCGCCGCGGCCGCCGCCGGCGCCCGGGTGGTGCACCGCGACGCCATCCTGCCCCGGCTGCCCGCCGCCCCCGGCAAGGGCGAGGTGCTGTGGCGCTCGCTGCTCGCCAGCAGCGGCGCGATCGTCTGCTACATCGACGCCGACCTGCGCGAATTCGACCCGGCGTTCGTCTCCGGCATCGTCGGCCCGCTGCTCACCGACCCTGCGCTGCACCTGGTCAAGGCGATGTACGACCGGCCGTTCGAGGCGGCCGGCGCGGTCGTCCCGGCCGGCGGCGGCCGGGTCACCGAACTGGTCGCCCGCCCGCTGCTCAACCTGCACTGGCCGCAGCTGGCCGGCTTCGTCCAGCCGCTCGGCGGCGAGTACGCGGCCCGCCGCAGCCTGCTGGAGCGACTGCCCTTCCCGACCGGCTACGGCGTCGAACTCGGCCTGCTGGTGGACGCGTTGGAGCTGGTCGGACTCGACGCACTGGCCCAGGTCGACGTCGGCGTCCGGCACCACCGCCACCAGGACGGCCAGGCCCTCGGGCGGATGGCCGCCACCATCTACCGCACCGCGCTGGAACGCCTCGACCGCAGCCACCGGCTCAAGGCCGACGAGGACCTGGTCCGCCCGCTGCTCACCCAGTACACCCGCACCCCCGACGGCTTCACCCCCCGCACCCACCCCGTCCCCGCCACCGAGCGTCCCCCGATGGTCACCGTGCCCGAGTACCGCGACCGCTGACCGGCCCGGCCGACCCCGACTGTTCACCGGGTGCGGACCGCGCCGGGTGGTTTGGTCCGCTGATCACACGGCAAGGTTGGCTGTATGGCCGATCACGCGTCCGAACGCCCCACGCAGTCCGGAGCCGCCCCGATCCTGGTGGCCTCCAACCGCGGCCCGGTGTCCTTCCGCACGGAGGACGACGGCACGCTGAGCCTCCGCAGAGGCGGCGGCGGCCTGGTCTCCGGGCTCTCCGCGATCGACGACCCGAACGCCGTCTGGGTCTGCGCCGCCCTCTCCGACGCCGACCGCACCGCCGCCCGGCAGGCCCCCGACGGCCGCCTCGACCGGGCCGGCCACGACGTCGGCGGACAGGCCGTCCGCATGCTGGACATCGATCCGGAGACCTTCGCCCGCGCCTACAACGGCGTCGCCAACTCCACCCTGTGGTTCGTCCACCACCTGCTGTACGACATCCCCACCGAGCCCGCCTTCGACGCCGGCTTCCGCACGGAATGGGCCGCCTACCGGGCCTACAACGCCGCCTTCGCCGACGCCCTCGCCGCCGAGGCCGCCCCCGGCGCCGCCGTCCTGATCCAGGACTACCACCTCTCGCTGGCCCCCGCGCTGCTCCGCGAACTCCGCCCCGACCTGCGCATCGGCCACTTCTCGCACACCCCCTGGGCGCCGCCCGAGTACTACCGGCTGCTGCCCGACGACATCGCCGCCGAGGTCCTCCGCGGCATCCTCGGCGCCGACCGCGCCGCCTTCCTCACCCGCCGCTGGGCCCTCGCCTTCGCCGACTGCTGCGAGGCCGTCCTCGGCGCGAGCGTCGACCGCGACGCCCTCACCGTCACGCTGGCCGGACGCACCACCCGGCTCGGCGTCCACGGCCTCGGCGCCGACGGCGAGTTCCTGCGCGAACGCGCCCACCGGCCCGACGTGGACGAACGCCTCGCCGCCCTCCGTGAGACGGTCGGCGACCGGCGCACCATCGTCCGGGTCGACCGCACCGAACTCAGCAAGAACATCGTCCGCGGCCTGCTCGCCTACCGGCACCTGCTCCGCACCCGCCCCGAATGGCACGACCGGGTGGTCCACATCGCCTTCGCCTACCCCTCGCGCACCGACCTCGTCGAGTACCGCGACTACACGGCGGCGGTGCGGCGGATCGCCGAGGAGATCAACGCCGAATTCGCCACCCCCGACTGGCAGCCGCTCGTCCTGCACGTCGACGACGACTTCCCGCGCTCCCTCGCCGCGTACCGGCTCGCCGACGTCGCCCTGGTCAACCCCGTCCGCGACGGCATGAACCTGGTCGCCAAGGAAGTCCCCGTCGTCTCCGACCACGGCTGCGCCCTGGTCCTCTCCCGCGAGGCCGGCGCCCACGAGGAACTCGCCGAGGACGCGATCACCGTCAACCCGTTCGACGTCGTCGCCACCGCCGAAGCGCTGGCGCTGGCCCTCGCCATGCCCCAAGCCGACCGCGCCGACCGCACCAAACGCCTCGCCGCCGCAGCAACGGCGCTGCCGCCCCAACAGTGGTTCCTCGACCAACTGCGGGCCCTCTGAGCGCGGGGAGGAAGCGCACAACCAGGGGCGCGGGGAACTGCGCGAAGCGGAAGGCATCCCACCGCAAGATCGCGACGCGGGACAATCACTTGCACTTGATCGCGACCTTGCGGACGTGACTTGCGCTTGTCGCGCAGTTCCCCGCGCCCCTGGTGGTGCGCTCCCTGGCCCTCGCGCCCGCCCCCGCCCTCACTTCAAAAGTCGCGCGAGCTCAGTCAGCAGGTCCACCACCCCCGCCGGCCCCGCCACCACCAGGTCCGCGCGGTCCGCGAGCTCGCGGACCGGCCGCTCGCCGGTGACGGGCCCGCTGCAGACCAGCAGCCCGGGGTGGCCGGCCTTGCGGCGGGCGGCGATCTCCTCGTACGCGGCGATGTCCCCGAGGTCGTCGCCGGCGAACAGCACCGCCCCGGCGTCCCGTTCCGCCAGGAACTTCCGGAGCGCGACGCCCTTGTCGACGCCGGGCGGCCGCAGTTCGAGGACCATCCGCCCGGGTTCGACCACCAGCCCGTGCCGCCGGGCCAGTTCACCCAGCGGTGCCCGCAGCCGCGCCAACTCCCCGTCCGGGTCCGCGGCCCGCCGGGTGTGCACCGCCAGCGCCCGCTCCTTGTCCTCCACGAACACCCCCTCCCCCGCCTTCAACTCCTCAAGGATCAAAGGGAGTTCGCCCCGCACCGCAGCCACCCCGGGCGCCACCGGCGCGGCCGTGACGCCGTCCGTCGAGGTCCAGCGTTCGGCCCCGTAGTGCCCGAGGACGGTGAGGTGCTCCAGCCCGGGGGTGGCGGCGAAGCCGCCGTAGGCGGCGGCGGTGGCGGCGGGCCGCCCCGTCACGATGACGACCGCGCCGACCAGCGGCGCGAGCGCGGTGAGGGCGGGGACCACGCCGGGGTGGGCGCGGGCCTGTTCGGGGTCGGCGACGATCGGGGCGAGCGTGCCGTCGAAGTCGAGTCCCACGACCGCGGAGCGCGGGTCGGCGAGCAGGCCCGCCAGTCCGGTCCGCCCTGCCTGGGACGTGATCTGCTCAGCAATTCCCATGGCCCCGACGCTACCTGGCGCACGCCGCCGGCGGGCGGGTCTCACTGCCGGGCGTCGCGCCGGTTCTGCCGGACCCGCCGCAGCCGGTTGACCAGGACGGGGGCGTGGGCGAGCGCCTCCGGCCGGTCGAGGAGGGCGTTGAGCAGCTGGTAGTAGCGGGTGGCGGAGATGCCGAGTTCCTGCCGGATCGCCTGTTCCTTGGCGCCGGCGGTCCGCCACCCGCGTGCTTCCAGTTCGAGTACCGCCCGGTCGCGGTCGGTCAGTTCAGCCATGCGTCCAGGCTAAGCACCCCGGCTGTCAGGACGGGGTCACCCCTTGCGGGCCCGCGAGGCCTCCGCCGCCGCGGCGGTCTGGAGGTCGCCGAGCACCCCGTCCGCGCCGGGCTTCACGGCTTCGCCGATGCGCTGCTTGAGCATGCTGGAGACCTTGTCCCAGGAGGGGTCGCCGAGCGGGTAGAAGTTGGCGCTCGGCAGCGCGTTGAGGAACTCGGTGAGGTCCTTGTGCGCGGGGTTGGCGGACATCTCCTCAAGGGTGTCCTGGGTGACGGGCAGCATGTTGTACTGCTCGTCGAACTTGAGGGTGTTCTCCTTCGTGTAGACGAAGTTGAGGAACTTCTTGATCTCGGCCTTGTGCCCGTTCGCCTTGAACGCCATCACCCAGTCGGCGACGCCGAGGGTGGAGGGCTTGACGCCGGTGTCCTTGCGCGGGATCACGGCGGTGCCGTACCGGATCTTGCCGGCGACGGCCTTGCTGACCAGTCCGGGGTGGCCGTTGAGCATGGCGGTCTTGCCGGCGGCGAAGTCGTTGAACGCGGTCTTGCGGTCGACCTTGGACGGGTCGTCGTAGGTGAGGCGCTTGTCGACCAGGTTGGTGCGCAGCCAGCTGAAGGTGGCCCGGTTCGGCGTGCTGTCGATGGTGTAGTTGCCGGCGTTGTCGGAGAGTCCGCCGCCGCCGCTCATGGTCCAGATCATCGCCTCGCCCTGGGCCTCCTCGGGGCCGAGCGGCAGCGCGTACGGGATGACGCCGGGCACCTTGGACTTGATCGATTCGGCGGCCCGGCGCAGCTCGTCCCACGTGGTGGGAGGGTTCGCGATGCCGGCCTTGTCGAAGATGTCCTTGTTGTAGAAGAAGACCCGGCTGGAGGAGATGAACGGGATGCCGTACTGGCTGCCGAGCACCTGGCCGGCCTTGGCGAAGGAGTCGAGCAGGTTGACCTGGGTGCTGTTGGAGAGCACGTCGCCGGCGGGGTAGAGCCGGTCGGCGGCGACCTGGTCGGCGTAGCCGCCGGTCTGCGCGATGTCGGGGGTCTTGCCCTTGGCGATCAGGTCGGCAAGGTGCTTGTCGATGTCGTTCCAGCTGACCACGTCGACGTTGATCTTGATGTCGGGGTTGGCGGCCTCGAAGCGGCGGGCCAGGTCGTTCCAGTAGATCGAGCTGGAGTTGGTCTCGTTGTCGCCGTAGTCGGCTGCGACCAGGTTGAGCGTGACACCTCCCGACATGTCGAGGACCCCGCAGCCGGTGAGCAGCAAGGATCCGACGATGGGCAGGGGGAGCAGCGCTGATCGCTTCACGAATGGACCGCCTTCATAAGGGTGACAGCGTGACCCTGGCAGGTGTCCCGTGATGTGGTCCAGGCCTGTCCTGGCGGAGTTATCGAAGTGTCAGATCTTGTTGCGCTCAGAGTGACGACCCGTCAGCAAGCGTCCGTTAATAGGACGTTCAGGCCTTCAGAACGGTGACTCCCGCCTCGCCGAAGGCGGCCGCCAGCCGGTCGTCGACCTGGCTGTCGGTGACCAGGGTGTCGACCCGGTCGAGGCCGCAGATCCGGGCGAAGGCGCGGTGGCCGAGCTTGGAGGAGTCGGCGGCGACCACGACCCGGCGGGCCCGTTCGGCGAGCAGCCGGTTGACAGCGGCCTCGCCCTCGTGGTGCGCGGTGGCGCCGTGTTCGGCGTCGATCGCGTCCACGCCCAGCACGGTGGTGTCGAGGGTGAGTTCGCCGAGCACCTGGGCGGCCAGCGGGCCGATCAGCTCGTAGGACTGCGGGCGGGCGACGCCGCCGGTGACGACGATCTTCACCTGGGGGCGGACGGTCAGCTCGTTGGCGATGTTGAGCGCGTTGGTGACCACGGTGAGGCTCTGGCCGTGCTCGGGGTGCTCGGCCAGGTCGGGGCGGACCGCGAGGGCCCGGGCCACCTCGGTGGTGGTGGTGCCGCCGTTCAGGCCGACCACCTGGCCGGGGGCGATCAGGCCGGCCACCAGGGCACCGATCCGCTGCTTGGCGTCGGCGTTGCGGGCGGTCTTGTAGCGCAGCGGCAGGTCGTAGGAGACGCTGTGCGCCACCGCGCCGCCCCGGGTGCGGGTGACCATCTGCTGGCGGGCCAGCTGGTCGAGGTCGCGGCGGATGGTCGCGGCCGAGACGTCCAGCGCGCCGGCCGCCTCCTCGACGTCCAACTTGCCGTGTTCGGCCAGCAGTTCCAGCAGCGCGTTCCACCGTTCGTACCTGGACACCGTTCCGCTCCTTCCGCGCTCGCCGGCGCGCGCCCCGCGGCTCGGCCGGGACAGCTTCGCACACCCCGGTCGCCGCCGATGCATTGCGCAATGCTGCGCGAAACGGCTATAAAACAATCAGCTTTGCGCACACCTCTCCCGTCCTGCCGACCGCAGGCACGTAGCCGCAGGCATTCGTAAGGAGTCCGCACCCATGCCGCACCTGTCCCTGACCGGCGAGGAGATCGCCACCCAGCCCGAGAACTGGCGCACCGCCGCGGCGCTGGCGGCGAGCGGCCCGGCAGGCCTGCCGCGGCGCGGCGAGCGGGTGGCCGTGGTGGGCTGCGGCACCTCCTGGTTCATGGCGCAGGCGTACGCCACGCTGCGCGAGTCGGGCGGCCACGGCGAGACCGACGCCTTCGCCGCCTCTGAGTTCCCGCACGGGCGCCGCTACGACCGGGTGCTGGCGATCACCCGCTCCGGCACCACCACCGAGGTGCTGCGGCTGCTCGCCGACACCGACCTGCCGAGCACCGCGATCACCGCCTGCGTCGACCAGCCGGTGGCCGCGGACGCCGGCCACCTGATCGACCTGGGCTTCGCCGACGAGCGCTCGGTGGTGCAGACCCGCTTCGCCACCACCGTGATCGCGCTGCTGCGCGCCCACCTGGAGCTGGAGGAGGCCCGCCCGGCGGGCGTCGCCACCGTCGCCGAGGCCGCCGCGGACGCCGAGCGCGCCGTCGCCTGGCAGGTGCCGCAGGAGCTGGTGGAGCTGGAGCAGATCTCCTTCCTCGGCGCGGGCTGGACCAACGGCCTGGCGCAGGAGGCCGGGCTGAAGATGCGCGAGGCGGCGCTGGCCTGGACCGAGGCCTACCCGGCGATGGAGTACCGGCACGGCCCGATCTCGATCACCGCCCCGGGCCGCGCCGCCTGGGCGTTCGGCGCGCTGCCGGTCGGCCTGGCGGACGAGGTGGCGGCGGTCGGCGGCCGGCTGGTGGCCGACTCCGGCGCCGGCGGCCTGGACCCGCTGGCGGACCTGGTCCGGGTGCACAAGCTGGCCGTCGCGCTGGCCGAGCACCGCGGCCTGAACCCGGACGAGCCGCGCAACCTGACCCGCTCGATCATCCTGACCTGACCGCCCGCCAAGGCCCCGAAAACCCCCAGGAGTCGGCAAAGAGCGACAAACCTCACCTCTCAGGACCAGACCAATCGAGCAACTGGACTAGACCTCTTCGACCTGGCCAAGGGAAACTGTCCCCCGTGAAGCACGTCATCGCACTCGATGTAGGCGGCACCGGCATGAAAGCCGCGCTGGTCGCCCAGGACGGCTCCGTGCTGTACGAGGCACGCCGACCGACCGGGCGGGAGCACGGCACCGACGCCGTCGTCGCCACCATCCTCGACTTCGCCGCCGACCTGGCGCAGGAGGGCCGCACCCGGTTCGGTGCCGCCCCCCTCGCGGCGGGCGTCGCCGTGCCGGGAACGATCGACGAGAAGAACGGGATCGCGGTCTTCTCCGCCAACCTCGGCTGGCGGGACCTGCCGATGCGCAAGCTGCTCGGCGAGCGCCTCGGCAACGTCCCGGTCGCCCTCGGCCACGACGTCCGCTCCGGCGGGCTCGCCGAGGGCCGGATCGGCGCGGGCCGGGGAGTGGACCGCTTCCTGTTCATCGCGCTCGGCACCGGCATCGCCGGCGCGATCGGCATCAACGGCGCCATCGAGGCCGGAGCCCACGGCTACGGCGGCGAGATCGGGCACGTGGTGGTCCGCCCCGGCGGCCCGCAGTGCGGCTGCGGCGCCCGCGGCTGCCTGGAGACCCTGGCCTCCGCCTCGGCGGTGTCCCGGGCCTGGGCCGAGGCCACCGGCGACCCGGACGCCGACGCCGCCGCCTGCGCGCTGGCCGTCGAGGCCGGCGACCCGGCGGCCGTGGCGGTCTGGCAGGACGCGGTGGACGCGCTCGCCGACGGCATCGTGCTGGCGCAGAGCCTGCTCGACCCGTCGACGGTGATCGTCGGCGGCGGGCTGGCGGAGGCCGGTGACACCCTCTTCACGCCGCTGCGCGCGGCGGTGACCGAGCGCCTGACCTTCCAGATGCCCCCGAAGGTCGTTCCGGCCATGCTCAAAGACACCGCCGCGTCCCTGGGCGCCGGTTTGCTCGCCTGGGATCTGCTCTCCATGGAGGTGACCGCGTGACCGCGGACCGAACTGCACTGGCCGGCGCCCGACTGGTCCTGCCCGGCGGGGTGATCGAAGGCGGCCGGCTCACGGTCGAGGGGCCGCGCATCGCGGACCTCGGCGGCGAGACCGCGCCCGGCGACCTCGACCTGACCGGGTACACCGTCGTCCCCGGCTTCGTCGACCTGCACGTGCACGGCGGCGGCGGCGCCTCGTACGCCTCCGGTGTCGCCGAGGAGGCGCTCACCGCCGCCCGCACGCACCTGGAGCACGGCACCACCACGACGATGGCCTCCACCGTCACCGGCGAGATCGACGAGGTCTGCCGCCAGGCGGCCGTGCTCTCCGAACTCGTCGAGGACGGCGTCCTGGCCGGCATCCACTTCGAGGGCCCGTTCATCTCACACAACCGGTGCGGCGCCCACCGCCCCGACCTGCTGCGCGACCCCGACCCGGCGCTGGTGCGCAAGCTCGCCGACGCCGCCCGCGGCCACGCGAAGATGTTCACCCTCGCCCCGGAGCTGCCCGGCGGCCTGGAGTCCGTCCGGATGCTCGCCGACCAGGGCATCATCGCCGCCGTCGGCCACACCGACTCCGACTACGCGATCACCCTGGAGGCGATCGACGCCGGAGCCACCGTCGCCACCCACCTGTTCAACGCGATGCCGGGCATCCAGCACCGCGCGCCCGGCCCGATCGTCGCGCTGCTGGAGGACGAGCGGGTCACCGTCGAGCTGATCAACGACGGCATCCACCTGCACCCCTCGGTGCTCGAACTCGCCTACGGCACCGCCGGCGCCGAGCGGGTCGCGCTGATCACCGACGCGATGGGCGCGGCCGGCATGGGCGACGGCCTGTACCCGCTCGGCCCGCTCCAGGTCCGGGTCGAGAACGGCGTCGCCCGCCTGGTCGAGGGCGGCTCCATCGCCGGCTCCACCCTCACCCTGGACGTCGCCTTCCGGCGCGCCGTCACCGTGCTCGGCCTGTCGCTGAACCAGGCCGTCACCTCGCTGTCCACCGTCCCGGCCCGGCTGATGGGCCTGGACGGCACCCTCGGAACCCTGGAGGCAGGCAAGAACGCCGACCTGGTCGTCCTCGACTCCGACACCTACGAGCTCGCCGCGGTGATGCGCCGCGGCGAGTGGATCGTCGGCGCGGACCGCTTCACCAGGACCGGCAACCCGGCCTGACCCGGCGCCGCCCGCGAGGGCGGGTCCGCACGGGGGTGAGCAGCGGAACCTGCGCCTCGTTGCTCACCCCACCGGGAGACCCCCTTTGCCGCTCGCCACCACCTCCGACCTGCTCGCGTCCGCCGCCGCCGACCGGCGCGGACTGCCCGCCTTCAACGTGATCACCCTGGAGCACGCCGAGGCGATCGCCGCCGGCGCCGAAGCCGCGGGGACGCCCGTCGTGCTCCAGCTCAGCCAGAACGCGGTCGCCTACCGCGCCGGCCGGCTGCTGCCGGTCGCCCGGGCCTGCGCGGAGATCGCCGCCGCCGCCCGCGTCCCCGTCGCGCTCCACCTCGACCACGTCGAGGACTTCGACCTGCTGCGCGCGGCCCCCGCCGCCGGGTTCTCCTCCGCGATGTTCGACGCCTCCGCGCTGCCGCACGACGAGAACGTCAAGGCCACCGCCGAGGCCGCCGCCTGGGCGCACCGCCACGGCCTGTACCTGGAGGCCGAGTTGGGCCGGGTCGGCGGCAAGGACGGCGAGCCGCCGCTGTCCGCGCACGCCCCCGGCGCCCGCACCGACCCGGCGGAGGCCGCCCGCTACGTCGCCGACACCGCCGTGGACGCGCTGGCCGTCGCGGTCGGCTCCTCGCACGCGATGACCTCGCGCACCGCCGCCCTCGACCTGGCCCTGATCGGCGAACTGGCCGCCGCCGTCCCCGTCCCGCTGGTCCTGCACGGCAGCTCCGGCGTCCCCGACGAGCAGCTCGCCGCGGCCGTCGCGGCCGGCATGGTGAAGATCAACATCGGCACGGCGCTCAACCTGGCCTGCACCGCCGCCGTCCGCGACCACCTGGCGGCCCACCCGACCGCCACCGACCCGCGCAAGTACCTCGCCGCGGGCCGCGACGCGATGACCCGCACCGTCGAGCAGCTGTCCCGGGTGGTCACCGGCCGCTGACCCGCCGACGGGGGCGCCGGAACGTGCTCCGGCGCCCCCGTCGGGGCGGTCACTTGACGGGGTACTTGTCCACCGACATCGGCGTCACCGCCATCTGGTCGAGCAGCACGGGGCCCGCCCCGGCCGGCAGGGTCACCGTGATGGTGTTGGAGCCGGCCTGCAGGTCCGGCCATATGTTGGTGCTGTACCAGGACTGCGCCGGGTCCTGGCCGCCGCCCTTGGAGTAGTTCTTGAAGGTCACCCCGCCCGGGTGCTCCTTGCCGTTCACCGTGACCTGCGCGGGCTGGTCGGCGCCGGTGTTGTTGAAGTGCAGCCAGACCTTGGTCCGGCCCGCGGTGTCCCAGTTGACCGTCCAGGTGACCGACGAACCGCCCTGCAGCGCCAGGTACTTGCCGTCCGCGGAGACGGCGCCCTTGACGGCCGCGTCGGTGCCCGCGCCCTGCGCCTGCAGCTTGGACGCGTCGCCGAGCGGCTCGTTCAGCGCGCTCGGGCTGGGCGACGGGCCGGACGGCGCCGAGGAGCCGGACTCGGCCGGGGCGGACGGGCTGTGGGTGGCGCCGCCGGCCTGGTTCTTACCGGCGTCCGGGTCGCCGGTGGACAGTGCGACGCCCGCGCCGATGGCGATCGCGGCGACCACCGCGACGGCACCGATCACGGCGGCCTTGCCGCGCCCGGCCGGCCGGTCCTCGCCCGGCCGCGGACGCGAGCGCTCCGCGTACCGGGACTGCTGCGGCAGCGCGGCGGTCTCCTGCCCCGGTCCGGCGCCCGGCCCGGCCGGCGGGAAGCCCGGCCCGGCGGGCGGCGGGGTCTGCGGATACGCGGGCCGCTCCCCGTAGTTGGCGCGGCCGACCTCCATCGGGCGGCTGTACCCGGTCCGGGGCCGCTCGGCCGCGGGCTGCTCACCCTCGGCGGGACGGTAGAGGTACGCGAACGGGTCGTCCTCGCCCGCGCCGTCGTTGCTGCCGGCGGTCGTCACGGTCAACTCCCCAGGACTGGATGCTCTCGTACCCAGGGCACCCTACCTGCCGCCCTTCGGGGCGGACGAAGCGGTTCAGCCCGCCCGGCGGTGCGACCGCTCGCCGCGCGAGCCCCGGGCGGCGCCGCCCCTGGTGCGCTTCTCGTCGTACATCCGCTCGTCCGCGGAGTGCAGCACCTCGTCGATGCTCATGCCGCAGCCGGCCCACCCGATGCCGAGGCTGACGCCGACCCGGACGGCCCGGTTGTCGATCCGCATCGGCGGCAGGATGGCGCTGCGCAGCCGCCCGGCGAGCTCCTTGGCCTCCTCGCGCCCGATGGCGTCGGCCAGCACCACGAACTCGTCGCCGCTCATCCGGGCCACCGTGTCGCCCTCCCGGACGACCTGCTGGAGCCGGCGGGCGATCTCGATCAGCACGGCGTCGCCGGCGTTGTGGCCGTAGCGGTCGTTGACCAGCTTGAACCCGTCGAGGTCGCAGTACAGGACGGCGAGCCCCTTCTCCGGCCCGGCGCGGCGGTGGCCGTGCCAGAGCTCGCCGGCCGCCGGGTCGAACGGGACGACGGCGTGCACGTGGTGCGCGGCGGCCGCGTCGTGGCGGAGCACCTCGCCGGCCGCGAAGGCCTCCCGGTCGCGTTCCAGGGCCTCGTCGGGGGCCGGGTGACCGTGCGCCAGGGTGAACGGGCCGCCCTCGGCCGGCGCGCCGTCCTGGAGGGCGTGCGCGGCGCCGGGCGGCAGCCCGGGGGCGGGCAGCGGCGGTCTGGTACAGAGCCGCCGGGCCAGCCGGGCCCGCAGCTCGGCGCCGTTGGGCAGCCCGGTGAGCGCGTCGTGGCTGGCCCGGTGGGCGAGCTGCAGTTCGTGCCGCTTGCGGTCCTCGATGTCCTCGACGTGGGTGAGCAGGAAGCTGGGGCCCTCGGTGGCGTCGGCGACCACCGAGTTGCGCAGGCACACCCACTGGTAGCCGCCGTCGCGCCGGGACAGCCGCAGTTCGGCCCGGCCGCCCTCGGCGCTGGTGCGCAGCAGCAGCTCCAGGTCGTCGGGGTGGACCAGGTCGACGAAGCGCTGCTGGCGCAGGGTGGCCCGGGGCCGGCCGAGCAGCCGGCACAGGGCGTCGTTGACGCGGGTGAGCTGGCCGGTGCCGTCGCCGTGCAGTTCGGTGATGGCCATGCCGCTGGGCGCGTACTCGAAGGCCTGCCGGAAGGATTCCTCACTGGCCCGCAGGGCCTGCTGCTCCTTCTCCAGCCGGGCCAGGGCGCGCTGCATCTCGGCCCGCAGCCGGGCGTTGCCGATCGCTATCGAGGCCTGCAGGGAGAACATCTCCAGCGCCTCGCGGGTCCACGCGCCGGGGCGCTTGCCGCTGCGCGGCCGGTCCACCGAGAGGATGCCGAGCAGGTCGCCGCCGGCGCTGTACATGGGGGCGAGCAGGACGTCGGAGGGGTGCCAGTCGTTGTCGTAGACGGGCAGCGGGCCGTCGCCGGTCCAGGCGGGGATGTCGGTGGCGATCGCCCAGCCCCGGTCGTGCGGCAGGAAGCGCAGGGTGCCCCAGTGGTCGGCGACCTGGAGCATCCGGTCCCAGGACTCGCGGGAGCCGACCTGGCCGAGCAGCACGGACGGGCCGCCGAACGCGGTCTCCTCGATCTCCCAGACGGCGGCGATCACCAGGTCGCCGTCGGGCCGCACCAGGCTGACCGCGGCGGCGTCGAACCCGAGCCCGTGGACCGCTCCCTCGACGACCGCCTGCAGGGTTCCCGCCAGGCTCCGGGCAGCGTTGAGGTCCGCCACGACCCGGTGCAAGGTGCGGAGGGTCGCGAGGCGGACGTAGGGCTCCGACTCGGCTTCCATGCGGGGGCTCCCCGGCTGCTTCGGATGGTTCTTGAGAGGTGTCGTCCGATTGCCAGAAGAACTGAATCACAGCGAGCACTCCGATAGGCACGCTCGGTCAGCAATAGCCTGTGAGTGTGACTCAAATCACATAATGATCAAGTGATGATCGTATTCGAAACGGCAGGGAACGACGGGACGCCCGCCAGGCGACTTCCGTCGGCGCGCCGCCCGTGCGCTCGGCCCAGCGACCGACCCGGCCTACGACCAGGGCCCGATACCGGCGCGCCCGGACGGCGACTACCGTGCGGTACGTGTACAGCTCCCCACAGTCCCCCTCCTCCCCCACCGCCCCCGCCCCGGTCGCGGAGGCCGGCGCCTCCCCCGAGGAGTTCCGCGCGGCCCTCGGCCAGCTGGCCGCCGGCGTCTCGCTGGTGACCGTGCACGACGCCGAGGACGACGAGGACGCCGGCATGACGGCCACCTCGTTCCTGTCGGTGTCGCTGGAGCCGCCGCTGGTGCTGATCTCGGTGCGCGAGGACTCCCGGATGGACGACCTGCTCTCCCGGGCCGAGACCTGGGCGGTCTCGCTGCTCGGCGAGGAGCACCGGACGCTGGCCTCCCGCTTCGCCATGAAGGGCCGGCTCAGCGACCGCCTGCTGTTCGCCGACGCCGCCTGGCACCGCGGCCCGCACTCCGGCGCCCCGCTGATCGACGGCGCGCTCGCCACCGTCGAGTGCCGCACCGAACGCCGCATCCCGGCCGGCGACCACACCCTCGTCCTCGGCCGCGTCCTGGCCGCCCGGGTGCCCGCCCCCGCCGAGCGCCCGCTGGTGTACTTCCGCGGCGGCTACCGCCAACTCGGCTGACGCAGAAGCTAGTCGGGCTTGATCCGGCCCCGCCCCTGCTTCAGCGTGGCGCGGTGCCGCTTGTTCTCCAGCCGCCGCTCGACCATGCCCCGGGTGGGCTTGGTGGCCCGCCGGGCCTTCGGCGGCGGCGCGGTGGCCTCGCCCAGCAGCGACGCCAGCCGGGCGGCCGCGACCTCGCGGTTGCGCCACTGTGAGCGGTGCTCGGAGGCCCGCACCACCAGCACCCCGTCGACCAGCCGGGAGGCCAGGCGCTCCAGGGCGCGCTCCTTCCACACCGGCGGCAGCGCGTCGGACGCCGCCAAGTCCCAGCGCAGTTCGACCTTGCTGTCGGAGGTGTTGACGTGCTGGCCGCCGGGGCCGGAGGAACGGGAGAAGCGCCAGACGAGCTCGGCGTCGGGCACGACCACCGAACCCCGTACGCGCACGGGCTCAGTCATGCCGCCCATCATCCCGCCCGGGCGGCGCGCCCGTCACCTGGTTAACCCGGCACAATGGCGGGCGTGATCGAGCTCGGCTACTCCCTCTCCAACCGCTTCCCCGACCCCCCGCAGACCGACTACCGCACCGCCCCGGTCCGCGCGCTGCGGCACGACCTGTTCGCCGGGGACGTCTACCTGGAGAGCGACGACGGCAACGGCGTCGAGACCCTCTGGGGCTGGGTGCCGGTGCTGGACTTCGCCTGGGCGCTGTGCGACATCGTCGAACGCCTCGACGAGGACCCGCGCGGCAGCCGGGAGGCCCGGGTGCGCACCGAGGACCTGGACTTCACCCAGAACACCGAACTGCTGCGCTTCGCCCGCCGCTTCGGCTGGGTGGAGATCACCGCCACCTGGCGCCCGGACGACGAGCCGCTGGTCGTCCGGCACGCCGAACTCCGGCGTGAGGCACGGGACTTCCTCCAGGACGTGCTGGCCGACCTGACCGAGTTGCACGAGGATCTGGCGGACAACCCGAACATCTGGACCGTGCAGGGCCGGTACCCCAGAATCTGAGCGCGCACCCGGACGGCCGCAGCTGCGGAACCAAAGGCCGCCCGTCCCGCGTTCTCAGGGCAAAACCGACCGAAGGGACACCACAGACCATGCCCGTGAGCCTCTCCAAGGGTGGCAACGTCTCGCTGACCAAGGAGGCCCCCGGCCTGACCGCGGTCACCGTCGGCCTCGGCTGGGACGTGCGCACCACCACCGGCGCCGAGTTCGACCTGGACGCCAGCGCGATCGTGCTGAACGGCGAGGGCAAGGTCTACTCGGACCGCCACTTCGTCTTCTTCAACAACACCAGCACCCCGGACAGCACCGTCGTCCACACCGGCGACAACCGCACCGGCGAGGGCGCCGGCGACGACGAGCAGATCAACGTCAACCTGGCCGCGCTGCCCGCCGACGTCACCCGGGTCACCTTCCCGGTGTCGATCTACGACGGCAACAGCCGCGGCCAGAGCTTCGGCCAGGTCCGCAACGCCTACATCCGGGTGCTCAACCAGGCCGGCGGCGCCGAGATCGCCCGCTACGACCTCTCCGAGGACGCCGCCACCGAGACCGCGATGATCTTCGGCGAGCTGTACCGCAACGGCGCCGAGTGGAAGTTCCGCGCCATCGGCCAGGGCTACGCCTCCGGCCTGGTCGGCATCGCCCAGGACTTCGGCGTCAACGTCTGACGCCCGACGCGAGAAGGGCCCCGCTCCACCGGGAGCGGGGCCCTTCCCATGTCGTCACGGCCGGCCGGCCCGCAGCTCGGGCAGCTCCAGCAGCTCGGTCTCGTCGTGCGGGGTCAGGTCGACCACCTCGGCGGGCTCGGTGTCCGACTCCGCGTGCTGGTGGCTCGGCGGCTGCTCCACGGCGCGGTGCGCGGGCTGCACGGCGTCCACCGGGCCGGCCGCCGGCACCGCGTAGCGCTCGCTGTCGGCCACCGCCTCGTCGCCCACCACGTCCGCCAGGTCGCCGACCGCCGGGGCCGGCGCGGCCGCCCGCAGCGCCGCCCGGGCACTGCCGGGCCGGCCGAAGAAGCTGAACGCC